>WHSY01000001.1:0-1225 GCA_009379815.1 Pseudonocardiaceae bacterium | reverse complement strand
CACATAGCGTGCCGCCGGCCGTCACCCGGCCGCAGCGTGGCTCAACAGAGGCATGATCGAACCTGAAGTCAGGCTGCCCGCTGCGGTGCTCGCCAGCACCGGCATCGGAGGGTGGCACGTGATCACCATCGGAATCGACCCGCACAAGAGCTCGCTGACCGCAGTGGCCCTGGACCCCACCGGCCAGATCGCCGCCTCGATCCGCCTCGAGGTCACCAGCACGACCGTCGAACGGCTGCAGGCGTGGGCCCAGCAGTGGGACCAGCGACAGTGGGCAGTCGAAGGCGCCGCGGGCCTCGGTCGAGGCGTGGCTCAAGGTCTGGCCGCGGCCGGCGAGGCCGTCGTCGACGTCCCCGCCCAGCTGGCCGCACGAGCCCGGCTGCTCAACACCGGCCACGCCCGCAAGACCGATCCGATCGACGCTGCCTCGGTAGCCACCGTCGCCCAGCACAACCCTCGGCTGCACCCGGTGCACGCCGAGGACCACAGCGTCGTGCTGCGGCTGCTGTCCGAACGGCGCGACGACCTCGCCGGAGAACGCACCCGCACCGCGAACCGGCTGCACGCGCTGCTGCGCGACCTGATCGAAGGCGGAGCCAGGCGCAACCTCACCGCAGCCGCTGCCGCCGGCCTGCTGCGGACGATCCGCCCTATGACCAGTATCGATGCCCAGCGCAAGAGCCTGGCACGTGACCTGGTCGCGGATCTGCGTCGCCTCGACACCGCGATCGAACGCAACACCGCGGAGATCGACGAGGCGATCTCGGCCCACGGCACCACGTTGACCGAGGTCCGAGGTGTGGGCCCCGTGCTGGCCGCGAAGATTATCGGACACACCAGCGTGGTTGCCCGATTCCCGACCAGGCACCATTACGCCAGCTACTGCGGTACCGCCCCGATCGAGGCTTCCAGTGGCGACCGGCGTCGACACCGCCTCTCGCGGGCCGGGAACCGCCAACTCAACCGTGCCCTGCACCTGGTGGCGGTCTGCCAGATACGCACCACCGGGCCCGGCCGGGACTTCTACCAGCGCAAACTCGCCGAAGCCAAGACCCCCGCCGAGGCGAGGCGAGCGCTCAAACGCCGACTCAGCGACACGATCTACCGACGAATCCTCCGAGATCAACAAACCCTCGATTGACATACAGAGGCGCTATAGACGTCAAGCCGCGTGGTGATCTTGTTGTGGGTGGCGATCGGGGGCGCATGTACGCCCAGATCTCGC
>WHSY01000019.1:41491-68403 GCA_009379815.1 Pseudonocardiaceae bacterium | reverse complement strand
CTGCTGCTCGAACGTGCCGCCGCGTGCTCGACCCGGGCGCGGCCGCAGTGACGGAAGGCGGCGCCCTTTGGTAGACAGCGCGTCGTGACATCACCCGCGCCATGGCCGCCCGGCACCGCGACCGGGGTCGGCTCGCTGCCCGGAACCGACCCGCTCGAAGCCTCCCGCACCGTCGTCGGTGAGCTGCCCGACCTCCCGCACCTGCCCGAACTGCCCGGCCGCGGGGCCGGCGCCGACCTGATGGGCCGCACCGCGGGGCTGCTGGTCGACCTCGCCGTCGAGGTGGTGCCGTCCGGTTACCGCGTGACGGCGCACCCGGGCCGCGACCACCGGCGGGCCGTCGACCTGCTGCGCGACGACCTCGACGCGCTGGAGGAGGCGGTCGAGCGCGCCGGTGCCCGGCCCTCGATGCTCAAGGTGCAGGCGGCAGGACCGTGGTCGCTGGCGGCGTCGGTCGAGCTGCACAGCGGTCATGCGGTGCTCACCGATGCCGGGGCCTTGCGGGACTTCGCCGGCTCCTTGACCGAGGGCTTGCGACGGCACGTCGACGAGGTCTCCCGGCGGTTCGGGATCCCGGTCGTCGTGCAGCTCGACGAGCCGTCGCTGCCGGCGGTCGTCGCGGGCGGCATCCCCACGCCGTCCGGCTACGGAACCGTGCCCGCGGTGCCGGAGATCGAGGCAGCGCAGCTGCTGCGGGAAGTGGTGGCGACGTTGCCGACACCGCCGATCGTGCACTGCTGCGCGCCGAAGCCGCCGCTGGCGCTGCTGCGCGACGCCGGGGCCGGCGCGCTGGCCGTGGATGCCGCGCTGCTCGCCGGTGCGCCCCGGGCGACCGTGGACGCGCTCGGCGAGGCGTGGGATTCGGGAGCCGTCGTGCTACTGGGGTTGGTACCGGCGCAGGAGCCCACGGTGCCCCCGGAACTGCGCGCGCTGGCCCAGCCGGCGCTCGAGCTGGTCGACCGGCTCGGGTTCTCCCGTGACCTGCTGGCGCAGCAGTGCGTGCCGACGCCGTCCTGTGGTCTGGCCGGGGCCTCCGCCCGCTGGACGCGGCGGGCGCTGGCGCTGGCCCGCGAGCTCGGCGAGGCCTTCGTCGATCTGCCGGAGTCCTGGTGACACCGCATGGCGACGCCCTCGGCCGCAATAGGGGTCCGCACTGAGCGCGGCTGTCGGGGAGCGGAGCTAATCTCGGCTGCGTGAACAGTGCCGACGAGATGCCGGCGGACCCTGCGGCCCCGGACGAGGCCGGGGCGCCGCCGGCCGAGGTGCGCGCCGAGCACACCGAGCTGGTCGAGGTGGTGCGCGGGCATCAGTTCCGCTACTACGTGCTCGATGCGCCCAGCGTGTCCGACGCCGAGTTCGACCGGCTCTTCGGGCAGCTGCAGGACCTCGAGCAGCGTTGGCCCGCGCTGGTCAGCCCGGACTCGCCGACGCGGGTCGTCGGCGGGGGGTTCTCCACCGAGTTCGCCGCGCACGACCATCTGGAGCGGATGCTCAGCCTCGACAACGCTTTCGAGATCGGTGAGCTGCGCGGCTGGGCCGACCGCGTCACGCGGGAGATCGGCGAGGGCGCGCACTACCTGGCGGAGTTGAAGATCGACGGGCTGGCGGTGAACCTGCTCTACGAGGGCGGCAAGCTGACTCGGGGCCTGACCCGCGGCGACGGGCGCACCGGTGAGGACGTCACGCTCAACCTCCGCACGCTGCGCGACGTGCCGGAGCGGCTGCACGAGTCCGGCGAGTACCCCGTGCCGGAGCTGCTCGAGGTCCGCGGCGAGGTGTTCTTCCCGCTCGAGGACTTCGCCGAGCTCAACGCCTCGCTGGTCGAGGCCGGCAAGCCCGCCTTCGCCAACCCGCGCAACTCGGCTGCCGGTTCACTGCGGCAGAAGGACCCACGGGTGTCGGCGACCCGCCCGCTCCGGCTGCTGTGCCACGGGTTGGGCCGGCGCCGCGGGTTCGAGCCGGCGCGGCAGTCCGAGTCCTACGAGGCGCTGCGGGCCTGGGGCCTGCCGGTCTCCGACCACACCCGGCTGCTCGGCAGCGTCGAGGACGTCGTCGAGCACATCGCCTACTGGGCCGAGCACCGTCACGACGTCGAGCAGGAGATCGACGGGGTGGTCGTCAAGATCGACGAGGTCAGCGCGCAGCGCAGGCTCGGCTCGACATCACGCGCGCCCCGCTGGGCGATCGCCTACAAGTACCCTCCCGAGGAGGCCACCACGCGGCTCCTCGACATCCGGGTCAACGTCGGCCGCACCGGCCGTGTCACCCCGTTCGCCCTCATGGAGCCGGTGACGGTCGCGGGATCGACGGTGTCGCTGGCGACCCTGCACAACTCCGACGAGGTCCGGCGCAAGGGCGTGCTGATCGGTGACACGGTCACGATCCGCAAGGCGGGCGATGTCATCCCCGAGGTGCTCGGCCCGGTGACCGACCTGCGGAGCGGCGACGAGCGTGAGTTCACCATGCCGACGCACTGCCCGGAGTGCGGTACGCAGCTTCGTCGCGCCCGGGAGAGCGACGTCGACATCCGCTGCCCCAACGCGCGGTCCTGCCCGGCGCAGCTGCGGGAGCGGATCTTCCACGTGGCCGGTCGCGGTGCCTTCGACATCGAGGTGCTCGGGTACGAGGCTGCCGTGGCGCTGCTGGCCGCCGGTGTGGTCGACGACGAGGGCGACATCTTCTCGCTCGACGAACCCGCGCTGCGCCAGGTCGACCTGTTCCGCACCAAGGCGGGACACCTTTCCGCGAACGGGCACAAGCTGCTGTCCAACCTGGAGACCGTGAAGGACCGTCCACTGTGGCGGGTACTGGTCGCGCTGTCGATCCGGCACGTCGGTCCTACCGCCGCACAGGCGCTGGCCCGGGAGCTCCGGTCGCTCGACGCCATCGACGTCGCCGACGAGGAGCGGCTGGCCGCCGTCGACGGGGTCGGCCCGACGATCGCGGCCGCGGTGCGCGAGTGGTTCACCGTCGACTGGCACCGCGAGGTCGTCGAGAAGTGGCGGGCGGCCGGGGTCCGGATGTCCGAGCCGGCCGACGAGTCGGTGCCGCGCAACCTGGAGGGATTGTCCATCGTAGTCACCGGCGCGCTGGAGCGCCTCTCCCGGGACGAGGCCGCCGAAGCGATCATGCAACGGGGCGGCCGTTCCGCCGGCTCGGTGTCGAAGAAGACGGCCTTCGTGGTGGCGGGCGACTCGCCCGGTTCCAAGTATGACAAGGCCGTGTCGCTGGGGGTTCCGGTGCTCGACGAGGACGGCTTCCGGGTGCTGCTCGCCGACGGTCCCGACGCTGCCCGGCCCGTTGCCTCGACTGGGGAGACGGCCGGATGAGCGCGCAGCCGACGGTGCGATCGGCCCGGTACGACGAGCTCGACGCGGTGGGGGAGCTGACCGTGCAGGCCTACCTCGCCGACGGGCGAATGGACCGTGCTGATCCCTACGTGACGCAGCTGCGCGACGCGGCGGGCCGGGCCCGAGACGCCGAGCTGCTGGTCGCCGCCGACGACACCGACCGGCTGCTCGGCACCGTCACCGTCTGCGAGCCCGGTAGCCCGCTGCACGAGGTGTCCCAGCCCGGCGAGCTGGAGTTCCGGATGCTGGCGGTCACGCCCGCCGCACGCGGTCGCGGGATCGGCGGGTTGCTCACCCGCGCGGTGCTCGACCGGGCGGCGCAGCGAGGGGCCCGCCGGGTGGTGCTCTCCAGCTCGGAGTGGATGCATGCGGCACACCGGCTCTACACCCGGCTCGGCTTCAGCCGGCTGCCCGAGCGTGACTGGCGACCCGTCCCTGGGCTGCAGCTTATCGCGTTCGGCCTCGCCCCGGGACAACTGACCGGCAGCGGAGAGTCGTCGACACCCGAGCAGTGCGTGCGTGAGTCGGGTTGGCTGACCGGTCGGGATCAGTAGCTGAGCACCACGGAGACGATGCCGGCCAGATGCTCGAGCCGGGCGACCTCGGCGGCGCGGAACATCGGGCCGCCGGGCCGGCCCACCAGCAGCACCTTCGCCGTCCCCCCCAGCGGTGTGGCGGCCAGCTCGGTGCCCAGCTCGCGCCACGGCTCGGGCACCCAGCCCTCCTCGCCGTCGAGGATCGTCGCCCGGCGCAGCGGAAACCACGGCAGCGCCACCGCGCTGGTCTCCGGCGCGGCGGTGGACGAGACCAGGCGCTCCGGCCGGTCGCCGGGACCTCCCAGCACGACCGCCCAGCCCGCGCGGATGATCTTCGGTACGCCCTCGGTGAAGATCTCCAGCCCCCGTGCCGGTTCGGCGGCCACCTCCTCGACCAGCTCGAGCTCGCGGTGGGTGTCGAGCACGCCCGCGTAGGGGCGGACGGCGTCGACCTCCACGCCCTCGACCGATTCGGCGGCCGTGATCAGGACGTCGGGCAGCCTGCCCGAGGGCAGCTCCACGACCAGATCGTCGACGGCGATGCCGCAGCCGCGTTCCACCACATCGACGCTGAGGATGTCGGCACCCGTGGTGCCCAGCGCGGTTGCCACCGCTCCGAGCGCACCTGGACGGTCCGGCAGCTGCACCCGGATGAGGAAGGACATCCCCGACACGCCTCTCGGTTCGGGCACGGGACCGGGCCGCCCGTGCGCTCGACGGCCGCTGATTGTCGCACCAGCGCCCGGGCGGCCATTGGGGTGGCACCGCCTGCCGGTGCGGTGCGCAACCGGTTCGGGCGCGACGGCCGCTGGCGCCTAGACTCGCCTCGTCACGACCGCTCACGACCTGCTCGGAGGAGCCCCGGGTGTCCACCATCTCCCGTGACGAGGTCGCGCACCTCGCGCAGCTCGCCCGGCTGGCCGTCAGCGAGTCCGAGCTCGAGCTCTTCGCCGGCCAGCTCGACGTCATCCTGACCTCGGTGGCGCGGGTGGGCGAGGTGGCCGCCGACGACATCCCGCCGACGTCACATGCGGTGCCGCTGACCAACGTGCTGCGCGACGACGTCGTCCGGCCCAGCCTGGGCCAGCAGCAGGCCCTCGACGCGGCACCCCACGCCGAGGAAGGACGTTTCCGGGTGCCGCGGATCCTCGGTGATGACGACCCCCAGCAGCGCACCGACCCGGGTCCGGAGCAGTCGTGAGGGAACCGACCCGCCGGACGGCCGCCGAGCTGGCGCGGGCCATCCATGCCAGGGAGGTCACGTCGGTCGAAGTGACCCGGGCGCACCTCGACCGCATCGCCGCCGTGGACGGTGCTGTGCACGCATTCCTGCACGTCGATGCCGAGGGTGCGCTGGCGGCGGCTGCCCGGGTGGACGCGGCGCTGGACGCTGGCCGGGCCCCGGTGTCGCCGCTCGCGGGTGTCCCGCTGGCGCTCAAGGACGTCTTCACCACGGTCGACATGCCCACCACCTGCGGATCCAGGATGCTGCGGGGCTGGCGGCCGCCCTACGACGCGACGGTGGTCTCGCGGCTTCGCGACGCGGGTGTGGTGATCCTGGGCAAGACCAACATGGACGAGTTCGCGATGGGCTCCTCCACCGAGAACTCCGCCTACGGCCCCACCCGCAACCCCTGGCAGCTCGACCGCGTCCCCGGCGGGTCGGGGGGCGGCTCGTCGGCATCGCTCGCCGCGTTCGAAGCGCCGCTGGCGATCGGCACCGATACCGGTGGTTCGATCCGGCAACCCGGTGCCGTGACCGGGACGGTGGGGGTCAAACCCACCTACGGCGGTGCCTCCCGCTACGGACTGGTCGCCTTCTCGTCGAGCCTGGACCAGGGCGGCCCGTGCGCGCGGACGGTGCTCGATGCCGCCCTGCTGCACGAGGTGATCGGCGGCCACGACTCGATGGACTCGACGTCGATCGACGCGCCGGTGCCCCCGGTGGTCGCCGCCGCCCGGCAGGGCGCAACCGGGGACCTGGCCGGGCTTCGCGTCGGAGTCGTCTCGCAGTTCTCCGGCGAGGGCTACCAGCCCGGGGTGCTGCGGGCGTTCGACACCGCGGTGGCGCAGCTGCGCGCGCTCGGCGCGGAGGTGGTCGAGGTGTCGTGCCCCTCGTTCGACTACGCACTGCCCGCCTACTACCTCATCGCTCCCAGCGAGTGTTCGTCGAACCTGGCCCGCTTCGACGGGATGCGCTACGGGCTGCGTGACGGCGACGACGGCACCCGCAGCGCGGCGGAGGTCATGGCGCTGACGCGGGAGAAGGGGTTCGGCGCCGAGGTCAAGCGCCGCATCATGATCGGCACGTACGCGCTGTCCTCGGGTTACTACGATGCGTACTACGGGCAGGCGCAGAAGGTCCGCACCCTGATCCGCCGCGACTTCGAGGCGGCGTTCGAACGGGTGGATGTGCTGGTGTCACCGACGACCCCGACCACGGCGTTCCCGCTCGGGGAGCGGGTCGACGACCCGATGGCGATGTACCTCGCCGACCTGTGCACCGTCCCGGCCAACCTCGCAGGCAACGCGGCGCTGTCCGTCCCGTGTGGACGGTCCGACGACGACGGCCTGCCGGTGGGACTGCAGGTGATGTCGCCGACACTGGCCGACGACCGCGGCTACCGGGTGGCTGCGGCGTACGAGGCCGCGCGCGACGCGGCCGAAGGCGAGACACTGATCCACGCAGTCCCCGAGTTGGAGGTAGCGACCCGATGAGCGCCAAGGAGTACGCCAAGCGGCTCTTCCCACTGGTGACCGTGGTCAGCAGCGGCCGCAAGGTCGCCGACGAGGTGCGCGCCCCGCGCGGGGATGCCGACCTCGTCACCCGGCTTCACGCGATGGCCAACGCCGTCCTCGTCGTCACCGGGACCATCCTGGTGATCCGTGAGCTGCGGCGGGGCAGCTCGACGTGACCCTCACCGCGGAGCTGATGCCCTACGAGGATGTCCTCGAGCGCTTCGAACCGGTGCTGGGCCTCGAGGTCCATGTGGAGCTGTCCACCCACACGAAGATGTTCTGCGGTTGCGCCAACCGGTTCGGCGCCGAGCCGAACAGCCATGTCTGCCCGACCTGCCTGGGGCTGCCCGGTTCGCTGCCGGTGCTCAACGGTGGTGCGGTCGAGGCCGCGATGCGCATCGGGCTCGCGCTGAACTGCTCGATCGCGCCGTGGTGCCGTTTCGCCCGCAAGAACTACTTCTACCCGGACATGCCCAAGAACTTCCAGACCTCGCAGTACGACGAGCCCATCGCCGTCGACGGCTCACTGGCGCTGTTGCTCGACGACGGCTCGGAGGTCACCGTCGGCATCGAGCGCGCCCACATGGAGGAGGACACCGGCAAGTCGTGGCACAGGGGGAGCAGCACCGGCCGCATTCACGGTGCGAGCCACTCGCTGCTGGACTACAACCGGGCCGGGGTGCCGCTCATCGAGATCGTCACGAAGCCGATCACCGGTGTCGGGCAGCGGGCACCCGAGGTCGCCCGCGCCTACGTCACGGCACTGCGTGATCTGCTGCGCGCGCTGGACGTGTCGGACGTGCGGATGGACCAGGGTTCGCTTCGTTGTGACGCCAACGTCTCGCTGATGCCCCGAGGCTCCTCGGCGTTCGGCACCCGCACGGAGACCAAGAACGTCAACTCGCTGCGCAGCGTGGAGCGGGCGGTGCGCCATGAGATGCGCCGGCAGGCCGCGGTGCTGGTCGGTGGGGACACCGTGACGCAGGAGACCCGGCACTTCGACGAGTCCTCGGGTACTACGGTGGCGGGGCGGCGCAAGGAGACGTCCGAGGACTACCGCTACTTCCCCGAGCCGGACCTGGTGCCGATCGCGCCGTCGCAGGAGTGGGTCGACAGGCTCAGCGCCACCCTGCCGGAGCTGCCGTGGCAGCGGCGCGCCCGGGTGCAGGCCGACTGGGGGCTCTCGGACGCCGAGCTGCGTGATCTCGTCAACGCGGGTGCTCTGGAGCTCGTCGTAGCGACTGTGGATGCCGGCGCGCCGCCGGCGGAGGCGCGCTCGTGGTGGGTGTCCTACCTGTCGCAGCAGGCCAACTCGCGCGAGGTCGAACTCGCCGAGCTGCCGATCACACCGGCCCGGCTGGCCCGGGTCGTCGAGCTGGTCGGCGAGGGCGCGCTGACCACCAACCTCGCCCGCCGGGTCGTCGACGGGGTGCTGGCGGGGGAGGGGGGACCCGACGAGGTGGTACAGGCGCGGGAGCTGGCCGTGGTTTCCGACGACTCCGCGCTGCAGGCCGCCGTCGACGAGGCGCTGGCGGCCCAGCCCGACGTCGCGGAGAAGATCCGTGGCGGCAAGATCGCCGCGGCCGGGGCGGTCGTCGGCGCGGTCATGAAGGCCACCGGCGGCCAGGCCGACGCCAAGCGGGTCCGCGAACTGGTGCTGGCGCGCTGCGCCCCGTGAGTGGCAATGCGAGCTATGACTCGTCTCGCCACTCACGACCTGTCCACAGGCGCGCAGCCGGCGAAGCCCTAGTCGCGGCCCCCGCCGCCGACGATGTCGATGAGGTGGAACACCCGCTCGTCGCTGGGGATCGGGCGCCCGCCGTCCTTGTTCGCGGTGCCGAGCCAGACCACGCCGTTCTCGCCCGCGGTGGCGGCCGAGATTCGCCCGTAGCGCGGCAGCGGGATCGTCTGCGGCTGCCCGACGAACGTGGCGCCGGGTCCGATGGTGAGCGCGAAGATCGATGCGGTGTCCGTCAGCGCCACCTGGATCCGACCCTGGGCCACCGCGCAACCCGACGCACCGGGGCGCTGCGGCCATGTCCACGCCGGGGGCCCGAGGGGCTCGCCGGGGACCACCCGGCGCAGCAGGTCGCGGCTGCCGCTGCTGTCGGTGACCCAGGTGGTACCCCCCCGCGGATCGAGGCACAGACCCGACGGCGAGTGCAACCCGGACGCCACCACCGGTGAGTCGGGGTCGGGGTTGTCCCCGGCGGGCTCGCCCGAGGTGTCGATGCGCAGCACCTTGCCTGCCAGGGAGCCGGGGTCGGCGGCCGAGCTGGGGTCGCCCGCATCGCCGGTCGCCACCACCAGCGCGCCGCCGGGATCGGTTCCCAACGCCCCGGAGTTGCCGCTGCTGCCGCGTGGGATCCCGGTGAGCACCGGCTTGGGCACATCGCCCGGCGCGATGCGGACTACCTGGTTTCCGCTGGAGGCGGTCACGTAGGCGAAGATCAGCTCGTCCTCGGCGTAGCTGGGCGACAGCGCAAGGCCGGTGAGCCCGCCGTCGCCGGTGGCGTCCACCTCCAGCGTGGCGACGACGACCGGTTCGACCCCCTTCTCGACGCGCAGGATCCGGCCGGTGCGGCGCTCGGCCACCAGCGCCGATCGGCCGCCGGGTAGCACGGCGATCGCCGAGACGGGCTCCAGGCAGGTCGCGACCACCGCGGGGTCGGGGTCGTTGCAGCCATCCGGGGGGCCCGGCGGCGGTCCCTGTGGCCGCCCCGGCCCCTCCGGTGCTTCTGGTAGCCCGGGGGCGCCGGGTACCTGTGGCTGCGGACCCGCCGGCGAGCCGATCTCGGGCTTGGGTCGCCACTTCCCCGAACCCTGCTCGGGGAACTCGGGCAGCTGCCCGCAGCCGCTGAGCAGCAGCATCGCGGCCAGTAGCCACGCCGCCCGGGTCCGGCGGCCGCGCACGCGCAGCAGGGAGGGCACGGGCAGTCAGGCTAGGCGTCGGCCCGTGAGCCGCGGGTGAGCGGGGCGGGCGCCACCCACTCGTCCACCATCGCGGCCGGGTTTAAGGTCGCTGTCGTGACGACGACGGTGCTCGTGCCCCACGAGCAGGGCGTGGCCGCACTGTCCGGGCTGCCCGGCGTGTGGTCGCTGCGCTACGACCCCGACGCGGTCCTGCCCCCCGGGGCACAGCGGGCGGAGGTCCTCGTCGCGCCGCTGTTCGGTGGCGCGCGACCGGAGCTCGTCGGGTCCCTGCCCCGGCTGCGGCTGGTGCAGCTGCTGACTGCCGGATACGAGTCCTGGTCCGGCCAGGTACCCGACGGCGTGGTGTTGAGCACGGCTCGCGGTGCGCACGGCGGCTCGACGGCCGAATGGGTGCTCGCGGTGCTGCTCGCGCTGCACCGTGACCTGCCCCGCTTCGTGCGCGCCCAGGACGCCTGCCACTGGGACCACCACCCCACGAGCACGTTGCTCGGTTCACGGGTACTGGTCCTGGGCGCAGGGGACGTGGCCCGCCAGATCGCACGGCGACTGGAGCCCTTCGAGGTGACTGCCACGCTGGTCGGCCGGCGTGCCCGCGACGGTGTCCGCGGCCTCGACGAGCTTCCCGATCTGCTCGGCGGCCACGACGCGGTGGTGCTCGCGCTGCCGCACACCCGCGCCACCACCGGCCTGGTCGACGCCGCATTCCTCGCCCGGATGCCGGATGGTGCGGTGCTGGTCAACGCAGCCCGGGGACCGGTGGTCCGCACGGACGCGCTGCTGGCCGAGCTGGCCTCGGGAAGGCTGCGGGCCGCGCTCGACGTCACCGAACCCGAGCCGCTGCCTGCCGACCATCCGCTGTGGCGCGCGCCGGGCGTGCTCATCACCCCGCATGTCGGTGGCGGCGTCGACGGTGCGATGGAGCGGGCGTTCGCCGTGGCCGCCGAGCAGATCGCGGCCTTCGCGCGCGGCGAGGATCCACCCAACCTGGTGGATCAGGGGAACTGACCGGGCATGGGTCATCCGGAGCGCTTAGCCTGAGTCCGATGAGCCAGCAGGGCGACCCTCGACGCGGCGACCCGGACCCCTTGATCGGTTCCGGTGCGCAGCAGACCTCGGTGCTGTCGGATTCCGGTGCGGTCGACGGGACACGCCGTCCCGCCCGCCCGGTCTGGAACTCGGGGGCCGACCTGGGGCTGCTGGTACTGCGGCTGGTGCTCGGCGGGACGTTCGTCGCGCACGGGTGCCAGAAGCTGTTCGGGCTCTTCGGCGGGCCGGGCGTCGGCGGCTTCGCCGACGTGCTCGCGGGCTACGGCTACCGCGCCACCGAGGCCCTCGCGTGGGTCACCGGCGCGACCGAGCTGGTGGGTGGTGCACTGGTGGTCCTGGGGCTGTTCACCCCGCTGGCCGCAGCCGGCCTGCTGGGGATCATGGTCAATGCGATCGCGCTCAAGTGGGGCAACGGGTTCTTCGCGGCGCCGGGGGGCGGGTTCGAACTCGAGCTGGCGCTGGCAGCCATGTCGGCCGCGCTCGTCCTCGGTGGGCCCGGGCGGGCCGCGCTGGACAAGGGCCGCTCCTGGTTCCGCCATCCCGTCGCCACCGGCTGGATCTGCCTGCTCATCGGGATCGGCGTCGGGCTGCTGTTCTTCCTCCTGCTCCGCACCTGAGGCTGCGGCGGGCTATCGCGGGCCGGGATCGGGGATCCTACCCCCGGAGCGCACGGCGAGCAGCGGCAGGTGCTGTGCCCGCACCGCGGGCAGCGGCGTCGGCCGCAGTTTGACGTCACCCGCGGTGCCCGGCTAGCGTCAGAAGAGTGTTGGCCCCCGTCACGATCGTACTTCCCAGGCGTGTCGCCGCCTGAGGAGTGCACCAACGCGTCGACACGCAACCCTCGTCCGGGCCCGCGCAGCGGGCGGCGAGGGTTTTTTCGTGCCGGACAACCCTGACCGAGCCATCAGAACCCCCGAGCCATCAGAACCCCCGAGCCATCAGAACCCCCGAGCCATCCGATTCAGACCGAAACCGAGGCAGGCACGATGACCACCGCCACCCCGCGAGAAGTGCCCGTTCCGGCGCCGCCGCCCAAGCCGGGCCCGCCCGCCGGGGCCCCGGTACGGGTCACCGGTGCGCAGTCCCTGGTGCGCGCCCTCGAGGCCGTCGGATGTGACGCGGTGTTCGGGATCCCGGGCGGGGCGATCCTGCCGGCGTACGACCCGCTGCTCGACTCGGATTCGGTGCGTCACGTGCTGGTCCGCCACGAACAGGGCGCGGGTCACGCCGCGGCCGGCTACGCGCAGGCCACCGGGAAGGTGGGCGTGTGCATGGCCACCTCCGGGCCCGGCGCCACCAACCTCGTCACCCCGCTGGCCGACGCGCACATGGACTCGGTCCCGGTGGTCGCGATCACCGGCCAGGTGGCCCGGCCGATGATCGGGACCGACGGCTTCCAGGAAGCCGACATCTCGGGTATCACGATGCCCATCACCAAGCACAACATGCTGATCACCGACCCGGCCGAGATCCCGCAGGCGATCGCCGAGGCGTTCCACCTCGCCGCCACCGGGCGTCCCGGTCCGGTACTGGTGGACATCCCGAAGGACGTGCTGCAGGCGCAGACCTCGTTCGCGTGGCCGCCCGAGATGCACCTGCCCGGTTACCGGCCGACCGCCCGCCCGCACGGCAAGCAGATCCGAGAGGCTGCACGGCTTATCACCACGGCGAATCGCCCGGTGCTCTACGTGGGCGGCGGCGTCATCAAGTCCGGCGCGACGAGCGCGCTGCGCGAGCTCGCTGAGCTCACCGGTGCCCCCGTCGTCACGACCCTGATGGCCCGTGGTGCGTTCCCGGACTCGCACCCGCAGCACGTCGGGATGCCGGGGATGCACGGGACGGTCGCCGCGGTGGCGGCGATGCAGAAGTCCGACCTGCTCGTGGCACTCGGTGCCCGGTTCGACGACCGGGTCACCGGACAGCTGTCGACCTTCGCGCAGGACGCCGCGATCGTGCACGCCGACATCGATCCGGCCGAGATCTCGAAGAACCGGCGGGCAGACGTGCCGATCGTGGGTGACTGCACCGAGGTGATCGGCGAGCTCATCACCGCGGTGCGCGCGGAGCTCGACGGTGGCGCCCGGCTCGATCTCCGGGAGTGGTGGACCCAGCTCGACAGCTGGCGCGAGACGTTCCCGCTCGGGTACGAGGCGCCCGACGACGGGTCGCTGTCGCCCGAGTACGTCATCGAGCGGATCGGTGCGCTGGCGGGCCCTGACGCCGTCTACGCCGCCGGTGTGGGGCAGCACCAGATGTGGGCCGCGCAGTTCATCCGCTACGAGAGCCCCCGGACCTGGATCAACTCCGGCGGGCTTGGCACGATGGGCTTCGCGGTGCCCGCCGCGATGGGCGCCAAGCTCGGCAGGCCGGACGCCACGGTCTGGGCGATCGACGGCGACGGCTGCTTCCAGATGACCAATCAGGAGCTCGCCACCTGCGCCATCGAGCAGATCCCGATCAAGGTCGCCGTGATCAACAACGGCAATCTCGGCATGGTCCGGCAGTGGCAGAACCTGTTCTACTCCGAACGCTACTCGCAGACCGACCTGGGAACCCACAGCCGCATCCCGGATTTCGTGATGCTCGCCGAGTCGTTGGGCTGCACGGGTCTGCGCTGCGAGACCGAGTCCGATGTGGATGCAGTGATCAGCCAGGCGATGGCGATCGACGACCGTCCCGTCGTGATCGACTTCGTCGTGGGCAAGGATGCCCAGGTGTGGCCGATGGTCGCGGCGGGCACCGGCAACGACCAGATCATGGCGGCGCGGGGGATCAGGCCGCTCTTCGAGGAAGATGACACCTGATGAGCAAGCACACATTGTCGGTGCTGGTGGAGGACAAGCCCGGGGTGCTCGCCCGCGTCGCCGGTCTGTTCAGCCGGCGTGGGTTCAACATCGAGTCACTCGCGGTCGGCCCCACCGAGAGCCCCGAGATCTCCCGGATGACCATTGTGGTCAACGTCGACGAGCTGCCACTCGAGCAGGTCACCAAGCAGCTCAACAAGCTCATCAACGTCATCAAGATCGTCGAGCTGGACCCGGCGGTGGCGGTCAGCCGGGAGTTGCTCATGGTCAAGGTCCGCGCCGACGCCACGGTGCGCTCGCAGGTGCTCGAGACGGTGCAGCTGTTCCGGGCGAAGGTGGTCGACGTCTCGCCCGAGGCGCTGACCATCGAGGCCACCGGCACCGCCGACAAGCTCGACGCGCTGCTCCGGATGCTCGAACCGTTCGGCGTCCGTGAGATGGTCCAGTCCGGCATGGTCGCGATCGGGCGGGGGCCGCGTGCGATCACCGCCGCATCGGTCCGCTGACCCCGCCCTGCCCGCCTTCTGGTACCAGCACCGCGGTGATCAGTGACCACTCCGAGCGTTCTGACGGCAGAACGCGCCGAATCATCGCTGACAGCACTCGATCAGGAGGACCACGAGCTCCGATGAACGTACCCGCACCAGCACCAGCTGGATCCAATTCACCGTCTCCGGCAGCGGAGATCTTCTACGACGGTGACGCCGATCTCTCGATCATCTCGGGCCGCACCGTCGCCGTGATCGGGTACGGCAGCCAGGGACACGCGCACGCGCTGAGCCTGCGCGACTCCGGGGTCGATGTCCGCGTCGGGCTGCCGGAGGGTTCGAAGTCCCGCGCCAAGGCCGCCGACGAGGGGCTGGAGGTGGTCACGCCCGCCGAGGCTGCAGCGGCGGCCGACGTGATCATGATCCTCGCACCCGACACCAAGCAGCGCTCCATCTACTCCCAGGACATCGCGCCGAACCTGAACTCGGGGGATGCGCTCTTCTTCGGGCACGGTTTCAACATCCGCT
This sequence comes from Pseudonocardiaceae bacterium, assembly GCA_009379815.1. Lineage (GTDB taxonomy): Bacteria > Actinomycetota > Actinomycetes > Mycobacteriales > Pseudonocardiaceae > WHSY01. The sequence goes on along the minus strand of WHSY01000019.1, from coordinate 53,977 downwards.
ACGACCTGATCCAGCCGCCGTCCGATGTGGACGTGGCCATGGTGGCACCGAAGGGCCCCGGCCACCTGGTGCGTCGGCAGTTCGTCGACGGCAAGGGCGTGCCGTGCCTCGTCGCGGTCGAGCAGGACGCGACCGGCTCCGCGCAGCCGCTGGCGCTGTCCTACGCCAAGGGCATCGGCGGCACCCGGGCCGGCGTCATCAAGACCACCTTCACCGAGGAGACCGAGACCGACCTGTTCGGGGAGCAGTCGGTGCTCTGCGGCGGCATGACCGCGCTGGTGCAGACCGGGTTCGAGGTGCTGACCGAAGCCGGCTATGCCCCGGAGGTCGCGTACTTCGAGTGCCTGCACGAGGTCAAGCTCATCGTCGACCTGATGTACGAGGGCGGCATCTCACGGATGCGCTACTCGGTCTCCGACACCGCCGAGTACGGCGACCTCACCCGGGGGCCGCGGATCGTGGGCCCGGCGGTGAAGGAGGAGATGCGCCGGATCCTCGCCGAGGTGCAGGACGGCAGCTTCGCCCGCGAGTGGGTGGCCGAGGACGACAACGGTCGACCGATGTTCACCAAGCTGCGCTCCGAGGGCGAGCAGCACCAGATCGAGCAGGTCGGTGCCAAGCTGCGTGGCCTGATGTCCTGGGTGGACCGCCCGCTCGACGCCACCGCGTGACCTCCGGGGGCGGCGGGGGCCGGGGAGCGGCTCGCTAGACTCAGGCCCGATCCCGTGCCCCCGGCTCCTGGAGTACTCGTGGCCCAGCCCACCCGGCCCGTCGTCCTGATCGCCGAGAAGCTCGCACCCTCGGTGCTCGACATCTTCGGCGAGGAGGTCGAGGTACGTCACGTCGACGGCACCGACCGGCCCGCGCTGTTCGAGGCGCTGGCCGACGCCGACGCGCTGCTCGTCCGGTCGGCCACCAAGGTCGATAGTGAGGCGCTGTCGCACGCGTCGCGGCTGACGGTCGTCGCGCGCGCCGGCGTCGGGCTCGACAACGTCGAGGTACCGGCGGCCACCGAACGCGGCGTGATGGTCGTCAACGCCCCGACGTCGAACATCGTGTCGGCGGCGGAGCACGCGCTGGCGCTGCTGCTCGCCGTCGCCCGCCGGGTTCCCGCGGCGGATGCCAGCCTGCGCGACGGGCAGTGGAAGCGCAGCGCCTTCTCCGGCGTGGAGCTGTCGGGCAAGACCGTCGGCGTGGTCGGGCTCGGCAAGATCGGGCAGCTGTTCGCGCAGCGCGTCGCGGCCTTCGGGACCAAGCTGATCGCTTACGATCCGTACATCGCGCCGGCCAGGGCCGCGCAGCTCGGCATCGAACTGGTCAGCCTCGACGAGCTGCTCTCGCGGGCCGACGCCATCTCCATCCATCTGCCCAAGACGCCGGAGACGCTGGGGCTGATCGGCGCCGAGCAGCTGGCGAAGACCAAGCAGGGAGTGATCGTCGTCAACGCCGCGCGGGGCGGGCTGGTCGACGAGCAGGCTCTCGCCGACGCGGTGCGCGACGGGCAGGTCGGTGGCGCGGGCATCGACGTCTTCGCCACCGAGCCGACCACCGAGAGCCCGCTGTTCGATCTGCCGCAGGTAGTGGTGACCCCGCACCTCGGTGCTTCCACCAGCGAGGCGCAGGACCGTGCGGGTACCGACGTGGCGCACAGCGTGCTGGCGGCCCTGCGGGGCGAGTTCGTGGCCGACGCGGTCAACGTGCTCGGTGGTGCCGTCGGCGAGGAGGTCCGGCCGTTCCTGCCGCTGACCCAGAAGCTGGGCACCGTGGTGGCCGCCCTGACCGGCAGCAGGTCGCCCACCGCGGTCACCGTCGAGGTCCGTGGCGAGCTGGCCGCCGAGGACGTCGGCGTGCTGCCGCTGGCCGCGCTGCGGGGGGTGTTCGATGCCGTGGTCGAGGACCAGGTGACCTTCGTCAACGCGCCCAAGCTGGCCGAGGAGCGCGGCGTCGACGTGCACGTCACCACGGCGGCGGAGAGCCCCAACCACCGCAGTGTGGTCACCGTGCGGGCGACGCTGCCCGACGGGCACTCGACCTGGGTCTCGGGCACGCTGTCGGGCCCCGCGGAGGTGGAGAAGCTCGTGGAGGTAGACGGGCGGCACTTCGACCTGCGAGCCGAGGGTCAGCTGCTGTGTTTCGAGTACCCCGACCGTCCCGGGGTGATGGGCAAGGTCGGCACCCTGCTCGGCGAGAGCGGAATAAACATCCTCGCCGCCCAGCTCAGCCAGACCACGGCGGGCACCGACGCGATCATGCTGCTGCGGGTGGACCAGGCGCCGGCGGCAGGTGTGCTGGAACCGCTGGGCGCAGCCATCGGCGCCCGTACCGTCCGCGCCATCGCATTCGACTAGAACCTGCGCCGCGGATTCACGACCCCGCGGATTCACGACCCCGCGGATTCACGACCCCGCGGATTCACGACCCCGCTGATTACGACTCCGCTGATTCACGACCCCGCTACCGCCGGCGCGGGCCGCTGAGTCCCCCTCGGGCCCCTCTCGACCCGACAGCGCGCGTGTTTCCCGCGCCACGCGCGCGTCGCAACGTGCGCGTCGGTCACAGAACGCGCGGGCACCCGGCGGAGCCAGTAGCGGCCGGTCGATGAGGTGCCATCGCACCGGCCCTCCGCATGGCACAACCACCACGCGCGTCGTGGTGTGTACTTTCCGTGGCGACGTGGCACGAATCGGCGCCGTTCGAGGGGACCACCGCTGTGCAGGGAGCTCGCGTTGTAGGGGTGCGTCGCCGTTCGACGGCGCTGCTGGCGGTGATCGTCGCGACGGCGCTGGCGGCCGCGACACCGGCGGCGGGGCAGCCGGACCATCCGCAGCGCCCGGAGCTGGCCCAGGGCGTCCCCGCGGCCGAGGGCTTGCCACCGGACGTGGTGGAAGGCAGGATCAGCCCGCGGCCCGACGGCGCACGGGGCCCGGTCCCGATCTTCATCGAACTCGAGCGCACGGCGGCGGTCGACGCCTACAGCGCCGCGCGGCAGGCCGGTCGGAGCACCTCGGCGGCGCGCGGCGCGGCGACCGCGGCGAAGGAGGCGACCTCGCGGGCGGCCGACAGGGTGCTGCGGGCGCTGCTCACCCGCGACGCGGGTGCCGAGGAGCTGTACCGGACGGTCAACGCGGTTCCCGGTCTCGCCGTCGTCGCGGAGCCGGCGCGCGTCCGCGAACTCGTCGCCATGCCGCAGGTCCGCTCGGTGAGCAGGATCGTGCCCAAGACGCTGACCAACTCCAATGCCGTGCAGTTGTCCCGCACGCTGGCGACTTGGCAGCAGACCGGGAGGTTCGGTGACGGACTCCGTATCGGGATCATCGACGACGGCATCGACTACACCCACGCCGACTTCGGCGGCCCCGGCACCCCCGAGGCCTACGACGCGATCGACCGCACCCGCATCGACGCCTCCTACTTCCCGACCGCCAAGGTCGTCGGCGGCCACGATCTCGCGGGTGATGACTACGACGCCAGCGGGGCGTCCGGCCCCGCAGCGCTGACGCCGCAGCCCGACCCCAACCCGCTGCCCTGCGGCGACCACGGCACCCACGTGGCGGGTACTGCGGCCGGCTTCGGCGTCAACGCCGACGGCGGCACCTTCCGTGGCGACTATGGGGCGCTCGATGGCGTGGCCCTGAACCGGATGCGCATCGGGCCGGGCACCGCCCCGAAGGCGCTGCTCTACGCGTTCAAGGTGTTCGGCTGCGGCGGGTCGACCACGTTGGCGGGAAAGGCGATGGACCTGGCGCTGGACCCGAACACCGACGGCGACTGCGCCCCGCCGGGCCGAGCCCGGGTGCGGGTGTCCCGCACGACGCGGGTGCGGGTGTCCCGCTGCGGGTGCCCGTGTACTCGGCACCGCGCCCCCTCGCCGGCATCGCAGCGCCCGGCCGGCTGCGCTTCCGCGGAACCGACGACCAGGCCGTGCTGAACCTGTCCGGACGCGGTGTCGACCAGGGCAGCGGCGACGCGGCCTACCGGTCACTGGTCAGCGTCCTGCAGCTGGGCGCGCAGAGCCCCTGGCTACCGCAGTGCGGGCCGGGCCTGAGCGTCGACTGCACGCCGAACGAGACCGCGGAGGGTGGCGACATCCGTTACGTCGGTGCCACCTCCACAGCGCCGCTCGCGACGGCGCAGGGCCACCCGGAAACCGCGGTGCTCGCGTTCGGGCTGTCCACCTGGGGCGACTGGTACAACGTCGGCAGCAACACGGTCCCGTTCGTCGAGATCGACACGACCGGCGACGGGCGGCCCGACTTCGAGACCTACGTCACGAAGCCCGCGGGGACCGATGTGCTGCTCGCCGTCACGATCGACCTGCGGGCCGAGGGGATGCCGGTGGTCGATGCGCGGCCGGTCAACGGCCAGTACGGCGACGTCGACACCAACGTGTTCGACAGCAACGTGATCGTGCTGCCGGTGTCGCTGGCCGCGCTGGGTATCGACGCGGCAGCACCGGCGGCCCCGATCAGCTACACGACCGGGGTCGCCGGCTACTACACGGGCCCCGCCGACACCGATGGTGTCATCGACACCACCGCAGCGGTGCGGTTCGACGCGGTGCGACCCGGTCTGTGGGCCCAGGGCGGCGGTGATGCCGCGCTGACCTACCGCGCCCGCCCGGGGACGGCGCTGGTGGTCAACCGCGACGCCGTGGCGGCGCTGGCCCAGCAGGCCTCCGAGCTGCTGGTGCTGCATTACCAGAATGCTTCCGGAGACCGGGCCCAGTTGATCGACGTGCGGGCACCGGTCCCGCTGCCGCTGGACCTGCCGGTCGCACCGGTTGGGTCGACCCGGTGACACCCGTTGGCGTGTCCATAGCGTGGCGGCCCGGACTGCGGCGGGTAGCCTTCCGCCATTACGGGTTCCACGATCGGCGCCCGCACGAGCAGGAGGTGTCGCAATGCGGCTGGCGGTGATCCCCGGTGACGGGATCGGCCCGGAGGTGATCGCCGAGGCGCTCAAGATTCTCGACGAGGTCGCCCCCGATGTCGAGGCCACCCGCTACGATCTGGGCGCGGCCCGGTGGCACGCGACCGGCGAGCTGCTGCCCGAGGCGGTCCTCGGCGAGCTGCGCCAGCACGACGCGATCCTGCTCGGGGCGGTCGGCGACCCGTCGGTGCCCAGCGGGATCCTCGAGCGGGGGCTGCTGCTGCGGCTGCGCTTCGAGCTCGACCACCACGTCAACCTGCGGCCTGCCCGGCTCTACCCTGGCGTGCGCAGCCCGATCGCCGATCCCGGCCAGGTCGACATGGTGGTGGTACGCGAGGGCACCGAGGGCCCCTACGCCGGCAACGGCGGGCTGCTGCGCAAGGACACCCCGCACGAGATCGCCACCGAGGTGAGCCTGAACACTGCGTTCGGCATCGAGCGGGTGGTCCGTGACGCATTCGCCCGTGCCGCCGCGCGGCCACGGCGGCATCTGACCCTGGTGCACAAGACCAACGTGCTGGCCCATGCCGGGTCGCTGTGGTCTCGGATCGTGGAGGAGGTGTCGCTGCAGCACCCGGAGGTGACCGTCGACTACCAGCACGTCGACGCCACGACCATCCATCTGGTGACCGACCCCTCGCGGTTCGACGTGATCGTCACCGACAACCTCTTCGGCGACATCCTCACCGACCTCGCCGCCGCGATCACCGGAGGGATCGGGCTCGCCGCGAGTGGCAACCTCGACGTCACGCGACGCAATCCCAGCATGTTCGAGCCGGTACACGGTTCCGCACCCGACATCGCGAACCAGGGCAAGGCCGACCCGACGGCCGTGACGCTGTCAGTGGGACTGCTGCTGGCGCACCTGGGTTACCCGGACGCGGCCAGGCGGGTGGACGCGGCCGTGGCGTTCGATCTGGCCACCCGCGACCACTCCGCGCCGGGCAGCACGCAGGCGATCGGAGACCGGCTCGCCGCACTGGTGTCCTCGGCCGAACGGACCAGTGCCTGAGGACACCAGGGGTGGTCGCGGCGGAGCCGGATGTGGCAGACTGTCACGCGTGCAGCACACCGTGATCATTATCGGCAGGCGCGCCGGGTAGTCGAGCACCTCCCCCGGCGCGCAGACCTCTCGCATCCGCGAGGGGTCTTTTTTGTGTTCTGCTCGTCTTCCCGGTACCGAACTCGTTCAGGAGTCCCCACCCATGTCCCACACCAGCCCCGTCGGAACGCCGCTCGGTGACGACTTCCACCTCTACGACACGACGCTGCGCGACGGCGCCCAGCGCGAGGGCATCTCCTACTCGGTGGCCGACAAGCTCGCCGTCGCCCGGTTGCTCGACGGCCTGGGCGTGGGGTTCATCGAGGGTGGCTGGCCGGGGGCGCTGCCCAAGGACACCGAGTTCTTCACCCGGGCCGCAGCCGGTGAGCTTGAGCTCCGCCACGCCGCGCTGGTCGCCTTCGGCGCCACCCGGCGGGCGGGGCTGGCTGCCGCCGATGACCCGCAGGTGCGGGCGCTGCTCGACTCGGCCGCTCCGGTCGTCACGCTGGTCGCCAAGTCCGACCGAAGCCACGTCGAGCGCGCGCTGCGCGTGTCCGTCGACGAGGCCTGCGCGATGGTCGCGGACACCGTGGCTCTGCTGGTCGCCGAGGGTCGGCGGGTGTTCCTCGATGCCGAGCACTTCTTCGACGGCTACGGTCACGATGCCGACTGCGCGCTGCGGATCCTCGAGGCGGCGATGACCGCGGGCGCCGACGTGGCGGTGCTCTGCGACACCAACGGCGGACAGCTGCCGCTGGGCCTGGCAGAGACCGTCGCCGAGGTGGTGGCACGGACGGGGTTCCGCGTCGGGATCCACTGCCAGGACGACACGGCCTGCGCTGTCGCCAACTCGGTGGCCGCGGTGCAGGCCGGCGCCAGCCATGTGCAGTGCACCGCCAACGGCTACGGCGAGCGGACCGGAAACGCCGACCTGTTCGCCGTCACCGCGAACCTGGTCACCAAGCTGGGGATGCCGGTGCTGCCCGACTCGGGCATGGTCGAGCTGACCCGGACCTCGCACGCGCTGGCCGAGATCGCCAACCTCGCCCCCGACACCCACCAGGCTTACGTCGGGGCGGCGGCCTTCGCCCACAAGGCGGGGCTGCACGCGAGCGCGATCAAGGTCGATCCGGAGCTGTACAACCACCTCGATCCCGCGGTGGTGGGCAACTCCCAGCGGGTGCTGGTCACCGAGATGGCCGGCCGGGCCAGCGTCGAGCTCAAGGGAACCGAGCTCGGGCTGGACCTGGCCGGCCGGTCGGCCGAGGTGGGTGTGGTCACCGACCGGGTCAAGGACCTGGAGTCGCAGGGTTGGTCGTTCGAGGCCGCGGATGCCTCCTTCGAGCTGCTGCTGCGCTCCGAGGTGGACACGGCGCCGCCGGCGCCGCCGTTCGCGCTGGAGTCCTACCGGGTGGTCGTCGACCACCTCGCCGATGGCGACGTGGTCGCCGAGGCGACGGTGAAGGTGCATGTGGCGGGCAACCGGGTGATCGCCACCGCGGAGGGCAACGGCCCGGTCAACGCGCTCGACGCCGCGCTGCGGCAGGCGCTCGCGCCGCATGTGCCGTGGTTGGACCAGGTGGACCTGGCCGACTACAAGGTGCGGATCCTGCCCGGCACGCACGGCAGCGACGCGGTGACCCGGGTCCTGGTCGAGTCCACCGACGGCTCGCGGGAGTGGACGACCGTCGGCGTGCACGGCAACGTGGTCGAGGCCTCCTGGCTGGCGATGGTCGACGCGATGACCTACGCAGCCCTGCGGCACGGCGACCGGGTCGGCGCCCGATAGCGTGCCCGTATGCGCATCGCGAGGGTCGCCCATCCGGAGGGAGTCGCTTTCGCCGCCGTCGAGGCAGGGTCGGACGGCGCTGAGATCGCGGCGGAGATCGCCGAGCACCCGTTCGGCACGCCGAACTTCACCGGCCGGAGCTGGCCGCTGGCCGACGTTCGGCTGCTCGCCCCGATCCTGCCCACTAAGATCATCTGCATCGGGCGCAACTACGCCGACCACGCGGCCGAGATGGGGACGCAGGCGCCAGCGAACCCGGTGATGTTCCTGAAGCCGAACACCGCAGTGGTCGGGCCGAACGTGCCCATCATGCTGCCGGCCGACTCGTCGCGAGTGGACTACGAGGGCGAGCTCGCGGTGGTGATCGGCCGCCCGTGCAAGGACGTGCCGGCGGCGCAGGCGGCCGGCGTGCTGCTCGGCGCGACGGTGGCCAACGACGTCACGGCCCGCGACCATCAGCAGGCCGACGGCCAGTGGACGAGGGGCAAGGGCCACGACACGTTCTGCCCGCTCGGCCCGTGGATCGAGACCTCGGTCGACATCACCGACGCCGACCTGCGTACCGAGCTGGACGGTGTGGTCGTGCAGGACGCCAGCACCGCACTGCTGCTGCACGACGTGCCCGCGCTGGTGGAGTGGATCTCGCGGGTGATGACGCTGCTGCCCGGCGACGTGATCCTGACCGGCACCCCGGCCGGGGTCGGGCCGATGACCGAAGGCCAGACCGTGTCGGTGACGGTCGAGGGTATCGGCGCGCTCACCAACCCGGTCGCCGCTAGGTAGCTCTCCCAGTACCACCAACTCCGTTCCGGGCTGCTGCCAACCGCTACCAACCCTCCGTCGGCTGCGGCCACGCTCCGAAGTTGGTAGCGGTTAGAGGAGCTCCTCGGGCCGGTCGGTGGTACTGGGAGAGTTGCCAACCCGGCGGGCGAAGGCAGGTGCGTGCTCGGGCAGCAGCCCGATACCGACCGCGGTGGCCGGGATGGCCTGCAGCGCCGGGAAGCGTTGCAGCAACCGGATGGGCAGCGGCAGCCGCCTGTTGCCCCGCCCGATCAGGTCGATGTCGCCCGCCAGCGCCCGGCCGAGCACCCGGCCGTGGATCACGCGCTGCGCGGTCTGGGTGACGGTGGTGGGCAGCCAGCGACGGGCCTGCACGCGTGCCAGGTCCCCTTGGCCGACGGTGCCGCGGCGCAGCGGTCCCGCCAGGTGACGCGCCGCGGCCACGGCGTCCTGGACCGCCAGGTTGATGCCGACACCACCGACCGGTGACATGGCGTGCGCCGCGTCGCCGAGGCAGAGTAGCCCGGGCTTGAACCACCGGCGCAACCGGTCCAGCCGCACGTCGAGCAGCGCGATGTCGTCGAAGGAGCCCACGGCGGCCACCCGGTCGCCGACCCAGGGCAGCAACGCCGCCACGCGCCGGCGGAAGGCCTCGATGCCCTCGGCCCGCAGCGCGGCATCGGAGCCCTTGCGGATGAGGTAGGCGGTCTGGAAGTAGTCACCACGGTCGATCACGACCATGCCGTGCCCCGATCCGAAGCGTGCGAGCCCGCCCTCCGGGTCGCCGTCGTAGCGGGGCAGCCGGAACCACCAGACGTCCATCGGTACCCCGAACGACCGGGCCGTCAGCCCGGCTCGGTCGCGTAGCAGCGACCGTCGACCGTCGCAGGCCACCGTCAGGTCGGCCCGAAGCTCGCCGCTGCTGCCGTCTGATCCGCGGTAGCGCACGCCGGTGACGCGGCCCTGCTCGGTGAGCAGCTCCGTCGCCTCGGTGTGCATCCGCAGCGTGAAGGTCGGCTCGTCGCGACCGGCGTCGGCGAGCAGGTCCAGGAAGTCCCATTGCGGCACCAGCGCGAGGTGCTTGTGCGGCCCCGGGATGCGCCGGAAGTCCCCGACCGGCAGCACGCCGTCGTCGGTCTGCACCTGCACCTGGTCCAGCAGCCGGTGCGGCACCTTGGCGAACTCGTCACCGAGGCCGAGCTCGTCGAGCAGCGTCAGCGTGGACGGGTGCACGGTGTCGCCACGGAAGTCTCGGAGGAAGTCGCCGTGCTTCTCGAGCACGGTCACCGCCACGCCTGCCCTGGCCAGCAGCAGGCCGAGCACCATCCCGGCCGGTCCGCCGCCCACCACGCAGCAGGTGGTGCGCTCCTGTGATGTCTGCACTCTGCCTCCACCTCCTCCTTCTCAACGTACGTTGAATAAATGATGCGCCCGACCGCCCGCACCGTCAAGCCACGGCGATACTCTTGCGCCGAGATGAACACCGCTCCCGAAACCTCCGTCCGGGCCCGCTTCTGCCCGTCGCCTACCGGCACTCCGCACGTCGGGTTGATGCGCACCGCGCTGTTCAACTGGGCCTTCGTCCGCCACCACAGCGGGTCGCTGGTGTTCCGCATCGAGGACACCGACGCCGTCCGGGACACCGAGGAGTCGTACGCAGCGCTACTCGACGCGCTGCGGTGGCTGGGCCTTGACTGGGACGAGGGACCCGAGGTCGGCGGCCAGTACGGTCCGTACCGGCAGAGCGAACGCGCCGGGGTCTATGCCGACGTCGCCGGCCGGCTACTCGAGGCGGGTGAGGCTTACGAGTCGTTCTCCAGCCCGGACGAGATCGAGGCGCGCCACCGCGAGGCGGGTCGCGACCCCAAGCTCGGCTACGACAACGCCGACCGCGACGTGACCGACGAACAGGGGGCGGCGCTGCGGGCACAGGGCAGGACGCCGGTGCTGCGGCTGCGGATGCCCGATGCCGAACTGGGCTGGACCGACCTGGTGCGCGGCGAGATCAGTTTCAAGGCGGGCAGCGTGCCGGATCCGGTGCTGGTACGCGGAAACGGGCAGCCCCTCTACACGCTCACCAACCCGGTCGACGACGCCCTGATGCGGATCACCCACGTGCTGCGGGGCGAGGACCTACTGTCGTCGACGCCACGCCAGCTTGCGCTCCACGCCGCGCTGCAGCGCGCCGGCGTCGCGCAGGCCACACCGGCGTTCGGCCACCTCCCGTTCGTCACGGGGGAGGGCAATCGCAAGTTGTCCAAGCGCGACCCGGAGTCGAACCTGTTCGCGTACCGCGACCGCGGCTTCCTGCCCGAGGGGCTGCTCAACTACCTCGCGCTGCTGGGCTGGTCGATCGCCGACGACCGTGACGTCTTCACCCACGCGGAGATGGTCGAGGCCTTCGACGTCGCCCGGGTGAGCGCGAACCCGGCCCGGTTCGACCTGCGCAAAGCCGAGGCGATCAACGCGGCGCACCTGCGGGCGCTGACCCCCGAGGAGTTCGTCACGCGGGTGCTGCCGCACCTGCAGGCCGCGGGACTGGCCGGCGCCGAGCCGTCCGCAGCGGTCCTGCAGACGGTGCGGGCGATCGCGCCGATGGTGCAGGAGCGCTGTGTGGTGCTCTCCGACGCGGTCGGGATGCTCCGGTTCCTGCTCACTGAGGAGGAGTCGTTCGCCATCGAACCCGACTCCGCCACCAAGGCGCTGGGACCCGACGCGGTCCCGGTGCTCGATGCGGCGGCGGCAGCGCTGCAACGGTCCCCGGACTGGACGGCGGCGGGCATCGAGCAGGCTCTGAAGTCGGCGCTGGTCGACGGGCTCGGGCTCACGCCACGCAAGGCCTTCGCGCCGGTACGGGTGGCCGTTACCGGCCGGACGGTGTCGCCGCCGCTCTACGAGTCCATGGAGCTGCTGGGGCGCGAGCGGTCCCTGCGCAGACTCAATGCGGCCCGGGCGGAGTGCGCGGAGGGGTGATCTCACCCGCTGCGTCACCTTGTCGGCAGAGTCGGGACGACCCTCGATCGCTCTAGCCTGCACCGGGTGACTCTTGCTACTGCCGCGCCGCTGCCTGCTGCCGTCCGTCACGACCATCGCCGTCCCGCACCCGCCGTCGAGGGGGTCTGCCTGGACGTCGACGGCACGCTGGTCGACTACGCCAGCTCGATGCGCGCCGGCCTGCGCGCTCTGCTCGGGACCGACGACGCGTGGGCGGACTGGTGCGCGGTCAGCGAGCGGCACTATCCGAGGTTCACCTCGGGCCAGATCGACTTCGAGACGATGCGACGGCAGCGCACCAAGGAGTTCTTCGCCATCCGGGGCGAGGTTCTCGACGAGGGTGAGGTGGTGGCCAGGGAACAGCGGCGGATGACCGCGGTGCAACGTGCCTGGCAGCTGTTCGACGATGCGCTGCCGTGCCTGCGGTCGTTGCGCGCCCGCGGGCTCGCGCTGGCGGCGGTGACCAACGCGGCAGGGGAGTATCAGCGGTGCAAACTCCGGGCGCTGGGACTCGACGCGGCCTTCGACGTGCTGGTGATCTCCGATGAAGTGGGCGTCGCCAAGCCCGATCCCGGGATCTTCCACGCGGCATGCACGGCGCTCGGCGTGCGGATGGCGCGTGCGGTGCACGTCGGTGACCGGCTCGATCTCGACGCCGAGGGAGCGCGTGCCGCCGGGCTCCACGGCGTCTGGCTGGACCGCACCCGGTGCGGGATAGCGGGCCGGAGCCCGGGAGTCCCGGTGATCTCACAGCTGCGGGAGCTGCCGGCCCTCGTGTCGCAGCTGCACGGTGGCGGCGGGTAGGCGATCACCGCCTGCGGCCCGCCGGCCGGGTGGAGGGCGCTGCCGAGCATCGGCTAGCATCGTGCCCCGGTGCCGGTCGAGGCGGCGCCCGGACCTCACGGGCCGGGTGGCGGGGAACCGGGACACCTGTGGGGTATGGTGTAATCGG
>WHSY01000019.1:0-41481 GCA_009379815.1 Pseudonocardiaceae bacterium | reverse complement strand
CAGCACGACTGATTCTGGTTCAGTTAGTCTAGGTTCGAGTCCTGGTACCCCAGCGGACGCGATCCATCGTGTTCTCGGCCCCGTCGTCTAGCGGCCTAGGACGCCGCCCTCTCAAGGCGGTAGCGCGGGTTCAAATCCCGTCGGGGCTACATCCGCAGCAGGTCCCCGGTCCCACCATGGGGCCCGGGGGCCTGCTCGTGTCCGCTGTGTCCGGCGTTGCGCCAACGCCGCGTTCGGGCCGTTCGGGCATGCTCGATCCCGCAAGTGCCCGATCCCGCAAGTGCCCGATCCCGCAAGTGCCCGATCCCGACAGCGGTCACAGGCGATGCTGCAGTGCCTCCGCCGCGGCGAGCAGGTCGGCGGCCCACCGGATGCCGGGGCGCCTTCCGATCCGCTCCACGGGGCCCGAGACCGACACCGCCGCCACCACACCCCCGGCCGAATCGCGCACCGGCGCGGACACGCTCGCCACCCCGGACTCGCGCTCGGCCACGCTCTGCGCCCAGCCGCGCCGGCGCACCTCGGCGAGTACCCGCTCGCCGAACACCGCCTCGGCCAGCACGGTGCGCTGGGTGGCCGGGTCGGCCCAGGCCACCAGCACCTTGGCGCCCGATCCCGCCGTCATGGGTAGCCGCGCACCGACCGGAACGGTGTCGCGCAGCCCGCTGGGGGGCTCGGCTGTGGCGACGCAGACCCGCACCATGCCGTCCCGGCGATAGAGCTGCACGCTCTCCCCGGTCAGATCGCGCAGCCGCGGCAGCACCGTGGCGGCAGCGGCGAGCAGCGGGTCGACCGAGCCGTTGCCGAGCTCGTCGAGCGCGGGGCCGGGCCGCCACCGCCCGTCGGTGTCCCGTGCCAGCATGCGGTGCACCTCGAGCCCCACGGCCAGGCGGTGCGCGGTGGCGCGGGGCAGGTCGGTCCGTGCGCACAGCTCGGCCAACCCGCAGGGACTGTCGGCCACGGCGCGCAGTACCGTCACGGCCTTGTCCAGCACCCCGATGCCGCTATGCTGTCCCACGAGACGATACTATCGTCCCGAAATTTGAGAAGTCCAGGTCGTCAGGCGCGGTCAGCGATGCGGGCGACCTCGTGGGAGATGAGGTTCGGCAATGGGCCGCACGCTCGCGGAAAAGGTCTGGGACACCCATGTCGTGCGCGCCGGAGGTGCCGGTGGCGAGCCCGACCTGCTCTACATCGACCTGCACCTGGTGCACGAGGTGACCAGCCCGCAGGCCTTCGACGGCCTGCGGCTGGCCGGGCGGCCGGTGCGCCGCCCTGACCTCACCATCGCAACCGAGGACCACAACGTCCCTACCCAGGACATCGAGCTCCCGATCGCCGACGAGGTCTCGGCGACCCAGGTGGACACGCTGCGCCGCAACTGTGCGGAGTTCGGCGTCCGGCTGCACCCGATGGGCGACGCCGAGCAGGGGATCGTCCACGTCATGGGACCTCAGCTGGGCCTGACCCAGCCGGGCCTGACCGTCGTATGCGGTGACAGCCACACGTCCACGCACGGTGCGTTCGGCGCGCTCGCGTTCGGCATCGGGACCTCCGAGGTGGAGCACGTGCTGGCCACCCAGACGCTGCCGCTGCGCCCGTTCAAGACCATGGCGATCACGGTAGACAGCGCCGAAACGGCCGATGGCGCGCTGCCGCGCGGCGTGACCAGCAAGGACATCATCCTCGCCGTGATCGCGAAGATCGGCACCGGGGGCGGGCAGGGCTACGTGCTCGAGTACCGCGGCAGCGCGATCGAGAGCCTGTCGATGGAAGCCCGGATGACCATCTGCAACATGTCGATCGAGGCCGGGGCGCGGGCGGGGATGATCGCGCCGGACGAGACCACGTTCGACTACCTCGAGGGCCGCCCGCACGCGCCGCAGGGTGCCGACTGGGACGACGCGGTGGAGTACTGGCGCTCGCTGCGTACCGACGGCGACGCGACGTTCGACGCCGAGGTGCACATCGACGCCGATTCGCTGGTGCCGTTCGTGACCTGGGGCACCAATCCCGGCCAGGGCCTGCCGCTGTCCGAGCGGGTGCCCGACCCGGGCGGGATCACCGACGACGGCGAGCGGATCACGGTCGAGAAGGCACTGTCCTACATGGATCTCATGCCCGGGACGCCGCTGCGCGAGATCGCCGTGGACACCGTGTTCCTCGGCTCGTGCACCAACGGGCGCATCGAGGACCTGCGGGCCGCGGCCGGCGTGCTGCGGGGCCGTTCGGTGCGCGACGGCCTGCGGATGCTGGTCGTACCGGGGTCGATGCAGGTGCGTGCCCAGGCCGAGGCCGAGGGGCTGCACGAGGTGTTCACCGCGGCCGGTGCGCAGTGGCGTTCCGCCGGCTGCTCGATGTGCCTGGGAATGAATCCCGATCAGCTCGCGCCGGGCGAGCGTGCCGCGTCGACGTCGAACCGCAACTTCGAGGGCCGGCAGGGCAAGGGTGGCCGTACCCACCTGGTGTCGCCGCTCGTGGCCGCCGCGACGGCGGTGCGGGGCAGCCTGTCGGCACCCGATGACCTGGATTGACCCCCGACAACACGTGCCCCGGTTGCGCCGACGCGGCGTTCGGGCAATGATCGACAGGAGGGAGCGCAAGCATGCAACCGTTCACCCGTCACACCGGCGTAGGCGTCCCGCTGCGCCGGTCCAATGTGGATACCGATACGATCATCCCGGCCGTGTACCTCAAGCGGGTCAGCCGGACGGGATTCGCCGACGGGCTGTTCTCGGCCTGGCGTGCCGAGCAGGACTTCGTGCTCAACTCCGAGCCCTTCCGGTCGGGCAGCGTGCTGGTGGCCGGACCCGACTTCGGGACGGGGTCCTCACGGGAACACGCCGTGTGGGCGCTGTCGGACTATGGCTTCCGCGTCGTCATCTCGTCGCGGTTCGCCGACATCTTCCGCGGTAATGCCGGCAAGCAGGGACTGCTGGCGGCGCAATGCGAGCAGCCCGACGTCGAACTGCTGTGGAAGCTGTTGGACAGCGAGCCGGGGACCCAGGTGACCGTCGACCTCACCGAGAAGACCGTCCAGGCCAAGGATCTGACGGTCTCCTTCAGCATCGACGACTACACGCGCTGGCGGTTGCTGGAGGGCCTCGACGACATCGGTCTGAGCATGAGGTACAGCGAGGCGATCGCCGACTTCGAGATCGCCCGTCCGTCGTGGATGCCCACCACCACACCGGTTCGGGGTGGCTGACGCGGCCAGTAGCCCTGAAAACGGTTGCGGTACAGGCACTTTCGGTGACATCTGCAGGCGTGGCGCGTGGTGTTCTCGCGTCGCTCGTCATACGGTGGCAGTCAACCCGTCCCGGTGAGTTGGGCGGGAGTGCGCAGCGTCTGTATCGGAGGACGGAAGTGAACAAGGCTGAGCTCATCGATGCGCTCACCGAGCGCCTCGGCAACCGCAAGACCGCGGCCGACGCAGTGGATGGTCTGGTCGATGTCGTCGTCCGATCAGTTCACAAGGGCGACAAGGTGACGATCACCGGGTTCGGGGTTTTCGAGAAGCGGGCCAGGGCTGCCCGCATGGCGCGCAACCCTCGAACCGGCGAGGCCGTGCGGGTCAAGAAGACCACCGTGCCGGCGTTCCGCCCCGGGACCACGTTCAAGGACGTGGTCAGTGGTGCGAAGAAGCTGCCGCGTGCCACCTCGGCGGCCAAGCAGGCCGCCGGGTCCGGCCGTGGGGCGACGACGGCGACGGGCCGCGCGGCCTCGGGCAGTGGTACCGCGCGCACCGCGGCAGCCCGGTCGACGGCCACCAAGGCGAGCACGACGAAGGCGGCCGCTGCGGCGAAGTCCAGCACCGCGAAGTCGAGTGCCGCGAAGCCCAGCGCTGCCAAGTCCAGCGCTGCCAAGTCCAGCACCGCGAAGCCCAGCGCTGCCAAGTCCAGCACCGCGAAGTCGAACACCGCGAAGTCGAACACCGCGAAGTCGAACACCGCGAAGTCGAACAACGCGGTGGCGAAGGCGCCGGCCAAGTCCGGCACGAACAAGGCCGTCAAGAAGTCGAGCACGAAGTGAGCCGCTGAGACTCCACGGACACCGAAGTTCACGGACACCGACCGCCGGGGGCGGCTGTGATCAGCTGAGAGCGTCGGGATGGTGATCGGCGGTGACGAGCCGGCGCACGCCACCGGGGGTGGTCGAGAAGCCGAGCAGCCAGAAGCTGCCCTTGCGGCTGCGCAAGTTCATCTCGGGCTGCCCGACCCTGGCGCGCAACGACCCGATGATATGGGGGATCGCTCCGCCCTGACTGCACACCACCGCCGAACCGGGAGCCGGCTGCGCGATCGACACCACCTTGCGTAGCGCAGCCACGGGGTCGGCCCAGTAGCCCTCCTCGGACAGCAGCGGTTCGTCGACCACCTCGACCCCGAGGTCGGCCGCGAGGTCGGCCACGGTCTGCCGGCACCTGGTGCGCGGCGCGGAGTGCACCCGGCGCGCGCCGAACAGCGGCAGCACCCGGCGCAGCCCCTCGGCCTGCAGCTTGCCGGTCCCGCTCAGCGGGCGCAGGTCGTCGTCGCCGTGCCAATCCTCGCGCTTGCCGGCCGCGGCGTGGCGCACCAGCAGGATGGTGGCGTCGATCGTGGTGGCGCCGTCGAGGCCGGCCAGCAACCTGCGGTCGTGCGCGTAGCTGAGCAGCTGCTGCGCCTGCCCTGCGCGCAGCCAGCGCAACTCGTCGACCTCCTCGCTGGCTTCGAATGCCCCACCGGCCACGCGGGCGGTCCAGTAGTGGACCGTCTTCTGCCCGGCCGGCACCGGGTAGCGCACATCGGGCAAGCGCTGACCCAGCACGGGGATGTGACCGGTTTCCTCGACGATCTCGCGCGCCGCGGCTGCGGCCAGCGGCTCCCCGTCCTCCGGCTTGCCCTTGGGCAGCGACCAGTCGTCGTACCGTGGTCGGTGCACCACCGCGACCTCGGCGCCGCCCGCAGGGCCGGGCCGCCACAGCAGGCCTCCGGCGGCGATCACGTCTGCCACGGTGTAGTCACTCCTGCCCCCGGTGGCGGCGGACGAGTTGCGCCTGATGGTCGCGCACCGTGGAGCCCTCGGCGGGGGAGGCGATCCACGACCCGTCATCCCGCAGTATCCAGCACCGCGTGGCCGGATCCATCGCGGAGTCGAACATCGCGTCGAGCTCGTTGGCCAGCAGCGGATCGGCGACTCGCACCAGCACCTCGACCCGCCGATCGAGGTTGCGGTGCATCATGTCGGCGCTGCCGATCCAGTGCTCGCCGCAGCCCTCGAAGTGGAATGCGCGGGAGTGTTCGAGGAAGCGGCCGAGGATCGAGCGAACCCGGATGGTCTCCGACAGGCCTCGCCGGCCGGGTCGAAGCGCGCAGATGCTGCGCACGACGACGTCGATCCCGACCCCGGCAGCCGACGCGCGATACAGCGCATCGATCACCTGCTCGTCGACCAGCGAGTTGACCTTGATCCGGATCCCGCAGTGCCGCCCCGCCAGGGCGTGCGTGATCTCGGCCTCGATCCGCTCGACGATGCCCCGCCGGATCCCGTAGGGCGCCACCAGCAGGCTCCGGTAGGAGGTCTGGCGGGCGTAGCCGGTCAGCGAGTTGAACAGGTCGGTGAGGTCGGCACCGATCTCGGGCTCGGCGGTGAACAGCCCGATGTCCTCGTAGAGCCGCGCGGTCCTGGGGTTGTAGTTGCCGGTGCCGATGTGGCAGTAGCGGCGGATCGTCGAGCCCTCCTGCCGCACGACTAGCGAGGTCTTGCAGTGCGTCTTGAGCCCCATCAGCCCGTAGACGACGTGCACGCCGGACCGTTCCAACTGCCGCGCCCACTTGATGTTGGCCTGCTCGTCGAAGCGAGCCTTGACCTCCACCAGTGCCACCACCTGCTTGCCTGCCTCCGCGGCGTCGATCAGCGCGTCGACGATGGGGGAGTCGCCTGAGGTGCGGTAGAGCGTCTGCTTGATCGCGAGCACCTGCGGGTCAGCCGCGGCCTGCTCGATGAACCGCTGCACACTGGTGGAGAAGGAGTCGTAGGGATGGTGGACGAGCACGTCACTGTCGCGCAGCATCGCGAACACGCTCTTGGGGCTCTCCCCCTCGCCGAACGCCGGGTGGGTGACCGGGACGAAGGGCTCGTCCTTGAGCTCGGCGGAACCCGCGTCGTAGACCGACCAGAGGCACGACAGGTCCAGCAGCCCCGGCACCTCGACGACGTCATGCGGGTCGACCTCGAGCTCGCGCAGCAGCAGTTCCAGTACGTGCTCGCTCATCGTGCCGGCTACCTCGAGCCGCACCGGGGGGCCGAACCGGCGCTTGGCGAGCTCGCGTTCCAGCGCCTGCAGCAGGTCCTCGTCGCGGTCTTCCTCGACCTCGAGGTCGGCGTTGCGGGTGACCCGGAAGACGTGGTGCTCGGCCACCTCCATCCCCGGGAACAGCGTGACGAGATGGGCGGCGATGAGCTCCTCGAGGGCCAGGAAGGTCGCGTTGTCGGTCTCCGGGGTTGCTCGGGTCTCGACCCGCACCAGGCGCGGAACGTTGTTGGGAACCTTGACCCGCGCGAATCGGTCCACCCTGCTGTCCGGGTCGCGCACGGTCACCGCCAGGTTGAGCGACAGGCCCGAGATGTAGGGGAACGGGTGTGCCGGGTCCACCGCCAGCGGGGTCAGGATCGGGAACACCTGATCGGAGAAGTAGCCCGACAGCCGCTGCCGTTCGGTGGCGTCGAGGTCGTTCCACGAGACGAAGCGCACGCCGTGGCGCTCGAGACCGGGCTGCACCCCGTCGAGGAACACCCTCGCATGCCGCTCGGCGAGTTCCTGGGTGCGCACCGCGATACGGGACAACTGCTCCCGCGGGGAGAGACCGTCGGCGCTGCGGACGGTCAGCCCGGCCTCATCGCGGCGCTTGAGCCCGGCGACCCGGACCATGTAGAACTCGTCGAGGTTCGAGGCGAAGATGGCGAGGAACTTCGCCCGCTCGAGCAGCGGCTGGCTGGCATCCTCGGCCAGGGCCAGCACCCGAGCGTTGAAGTCCAGCCAGGACAGTTCGCGGTTGAGGTAGCGGTCGTCGGGCAGGTCCGTGGCGGCAGGCACCGGTGTCGCGGCCGGCGGTGCGGTCGGCAGCGCGTGTCCACCGTCGGCGGCCGGCCGTACCGGGCTCGAACCGGTGCCGGCGCGCCGGGTCGACGGGCGGGGGCTGCGCCGTCCGGCCATGCGCGTGATGGCGTCCTCCGGCCGTGCGCCGTCCTGGCCGGCGCCACCCTCATCGTCGGTGCTCACATCCGCCGATTGTTCCGTACCGACGCGCCGCGCACATGCCGGCGGTGGGGTCAGCCGCCGGCGCTGCAGCCGTTCGCGGCGGTGCCCCGGGGCGCGAGTACCGCGCGGGTGTGACTGCCCAGGGCCAGCTCGGCGGCCACCGCGAGGTCGTCGGGTGTGTCGACGTCGCAGCGCAGCCCGGGCCAGTCGCCGTTCAGCTCGACCGCGCCCGCCGCCCGGTGCGCGGCGGCGGAGCGCGACCCGAAGCGGGGGTCGAGCGGTCGCCCGGACGCGGCGACCAGCAGTGTGGTGCCCGTGCCCGCCCGGTCGGCGCAGAAGGCGCGGGGCGCGACGGTCAGGGCGGTGTGCACGGCGGCGTCGAGCTCGGCTGCACGCAGCGCGGGCAGGTCTGCCTGCAGCACGGCGACAGGAGCATCGGGGTCGATCGCCCGCAGCTCGCGCTCGCCGTGCCGCAGCGCCGGGTTGAGCCCGGCATCGGGTGAGTCGGGCAGCGTGTGCACGCCGTCGCGCGCGAGCGCCGCCCGCACCTCGGGATCGGACGTGATCGCCAGCAGCCGGCGCACGGTCGTCGCCGCCGCCGCGGCGGCGAGGGTGTCCCTGGCGAGCGCCAGCGCCAGCCGGGCGTGCGCACCCGGGTCGCCGGCGCCGCTGTCGGCGGCCCCGCGCAGCCGGGTCTTCGCCCGGGTCAGCGGCTTGACCGGGACGAGGAGGTCGATCGTCGGGTGCACGGTCCCATCCTCGCCTGCGCGGGATGGCGGGTCGGCTGGACCCGGGCTCGCCCCGCAGGGAAGACTCACCCACCGCCGGAGTCTGCGAGTGTGAGGAGGCGAGCGGCAGTGCCACGGGACAGGCGCGGGTTCTGGGTCATGCTGTGCGCGGTGACCTTCCACCCTGCGACGAGGCTCGCAGCCCGACGGCGCTTCGGCGGTCTCGAGCACGTCCCCGCCGAGGGTCCGGCGCTGGTGGTGTGCAACCACATCTCCTACCTCGACCCGATCTACACCGCGGTGTTCGTGCACCACCGCGGCCGGGTCCCCCGCTTCCTGGCCAAGGCGAGCCTGTGGTCGTTGCCGGTCATCGGCCGGATGCTCGCGGGTGCCGAGCAGATCCCGGTCTACCGGGGCAGCACCGAGGCCACCGAGAGCCTGCGCGCCGCGGAGCAGGCACTCGACGAGGGCAAACTGGTGCTGATCTACCCGGAGGGCACGATCTCGCGTGACCCGGAGCACTGGCCGATGCACGCGCGCACCGGCATCGCCCGACTGGCGCTGGCCCGCGACGTTCCGGTCGTTCCGACGGTGCACTGGGGTACCCACCGCGTCTACGACCACTACCACAAGCGCTTCCGGCCGCTGCCACGCAAGGAGGTCGTGGTGCGGGCAGGTCCGCCGGTGGAGCTGTCCGCATACCGGGGGCGCCGGGTGGACAGTGCGCTGCTGCGCGAGGTCACCGATCTGGTCATGGGGCGGGTCAGGGAGGTGCTCGCCGAGGTCCGCGGTGAGCCCCCGCCGGCGACGTTCTTCACGCCGGGCAGGCGCGGTGACGGGGAACAGGCTTCGTGAGCCCGGTGCAGCGGTTCGCCGTGCTCGGCGCGGGCTCCTGGGGTACCGCGTTCGCCAAGGTGCTCGCCGATGCCGGGCGCGACGTCGTGCTCTGGGCACGCCGCCCGCAGGTGGCCGATGCGGTGGTCACCCGGCAGTGCAATCCGGACTACCTGCCGGGGGTGGTGCTGCCGTCGACGCTGCGGGCCACCACCGACGCGCCCGCCGCGCTGCACGGCGCCGACGCCGTGGTCTTCGCCGTTCCCAGCCAGACGCTTCGCGACAACCTCGGCGCCTGGCGCGGTGATCTCCCGGACGGGGCGACCCTGGTGAGCCTGGCCAAGGGTGTCGAACTGGGCAGCCTCAAGCGGATGAGCGAAGTGGTGGCCGAGGTCGCGGGCGTGAGCACCAGCCGGGTGGCCGCGGTGTCGGGGCCCAACCTGGCGCGGGAGATCGCCGCCGGACAACCCACCGCGACCGTCATCGCCTGCACCGACCATGACCGTGCCATCGCGCTGCAGCACGCCTGCGTCACCGGCTACTTCCGCCCGTACACCAACACCGACGTCGTCGGCTGCGAGCTCGGCGGCGCCTGCAAGAACGTGATGGCGCTGGCCTGCGGTATGGCGGCAGGGCTGGGCTTCGGCGACAACACGCTGGCCACCCTGATCACCCGGGGGCTGGCCGAGACCGCCCGGCTCGGTGCCGCTCTCGGCGCCGACGAGATGACCTTCGCCGGGCTGGCCGGCCTGGGAGACCTCGTCGCCACCTGCGCCTCCCCGCTGTCGCGCAACCGCTCATTCGGCGAGCGGCTCGGCCGTGGCGACACCCTCGAGCGGGCCCAGCAGGGCACCCACGGCCAGGTCGCCGAGGGTGTCAAGTCCTGCACCTCGATCCGGGCGCTGGCCGCGCAGCACAGCGTCGAGGTCCCGATCACCGACGGCGTGCACCGGGTGTGCCACGAGGGTGAGTCGCCCCGCGACATGGCGGCCGAGCTGCTCGGCCGTGCCCACAAGCCCGAGTAGAGCGCTGCGCGCTCGTGAGTGGCGATACGAGCCCCGGCTCGTATCGCCACTCACGAGGACGCGCTAGCGTGCAGGTATGTCTCGTCCGCTGGGGCTCGCCGTGGTGCGCTCGGCTGCATTCGCCTTCGACACTGCGCAGCACTACTCCGACGTGGTCGCCGGCCGGGCGCCCGGGTACTCGTACTCCCGCCTCGACAACCCCACCGCGGTCGCCTTCGCCGCCGCCGTCGCCGCACTGGAGGCGCCGGGCCGTGACGATGTGCGCGCCGACCCGTTCGCCTCGGGGATGGCCGCGATCTCCACGACGCTGATCGCCCACCTGCGGGCCGGTGACCACGTGATCGGGCCCGCCGACTGCTACGGCGGCAGCTACTCGTTGTTCACACACTGGCTGCCGCGGCTGGGCATCGACGCCACCTTGCTCGACATGACCGACACCGCAGCCGTGCGCGCCGCGGTCACCGACCGCACCGCGATGGTCTACGCGGAGACCATCGCCAACCCGACGCTGACCGTCCCGGACCTGACCGCGCTGGCAGCGACCGCGCACGAGGCGGGGGCGCGCTTCGTCGTCGACTCCACCTTCGCCTCGCCGGTGGTGTGCCGGCCGCTCGAGCACGGCGCGGACCTGGCGCTGCACTCCGCGACCAAGTACCTCGGTGGCCATGCCGACGCCACCGGCGGTGTCGCCGTCGGGACACCCGTGCACCTCGGGCCGGTGCGGGAGGCCCGCATCGACCTCGGCGGGTGCCTCGCCCCGGATGAGGCGTTCCTGCTGCATCGCGGGCTGGCCACGCTGCCGTTGCGGGTGCGGCGGCAGTGTGCCAGCGCGACGCTGGTGGCCGACAAGCTCCGCGGCCACCCCGCGGTGGGCCGGGTGCGCCACCCGGGTCTGCCCTCGCACCCCCAGCACGGCACGGCGGCCCGGCTCTTCGAGCCCGCGCTGTTCGGGGGCCTGGTGACCATCGACGTCCACGGTGGACGGTCGGCGGGGATGGCGTTCTGCGACGCGTTGCAGACCGTGCAGGTGGCCAGCTCGCTGGGCAGCGTGCACTCCAAGGTCAGCCACGTCGCGTCGACGACCCACCGCCAGCTCGACGACACGGCGCTGGCCGCAGCCGGCATCGCCCCCGGCCAGGTGCGGATCTCGGTCGGCGCGGAGGACCCCGAGGAGCTGCTCGCCGACCTCCGGCAAGCGCTGGACGCCGTGACGAGCTGACGCCGCTTGACCCGGCAGGCCCGTGCTGGTTGGATTCCTGCGTGCCCAGCGCCTCGCCCCTCGTCCGGCGGTCCCCTGTGGACCTGCGCCTGGTCGCGAGCGCGCTGTGTCCTCCGCGGTGAGTCCCTCCCCCCGCTGACCGCGGCCGGCGCTGTCTGCTGCCGCGCGGTCGGCTCACCGATCTCGCGGAGGACCCCGGTGCACGCCGTTCCCTACCTGACCCTTCCCGCCGCGGTATACCGTACCGGCGGCCCGACCAGCCTCGCGATGTGGCTGGCCGCGCACCCCGAGCGGTGGCTGCCGCTGATCGACCATGCCGCCGGCACCCGCCGGCTGCTCGACCACAGCCCCGACGAGCAGGTGTGGCTGCTGTCCTGGCTGCCCGGCCAGGGAACCGGCGTGCACGACCACGGCCCCGCGTCCGGCGCGTTCGCGGTCGCGGCCGGCACGCTCACCGAGCACGTGGCGGGCTCGTCGCGCGCCGGCACGCCCAGGCAGCTCGACGCCGGGCGGGCACGCGCGTTCGGCCCGCACTACGTTCACGAGCTGGCCAACACGGGGACGATCCCCGCGGTGAGCGTGCACGTCTACACGCCGGAACCGTTCGCGATGTCCGTGAGCTCGACCGGGTGGGGGCCGGCGGCACCCGCCGACCCCGCCGGCGTCCAGCTCACGGACACGGCGGTGTGCGGATGGTGACATGCGACGGGACGTCGAGATCGGCGACCAGGTCGGGTGCGCAGATCGGTGGCCCCCACCGCCGGTGCACCGGCAGCACCCCGGCCCACGCAGCCCCCGCGTCGACGTCCTCGTCGTCGTCGACGGGTGGCCCGCTGCGCACCTTTACCGACGCCTCGTCCAGCGGGAGCGCCAGCACGTGGGTCGCCGCCAACTCGCGACGGGTGGGCTGGCGGGCGTGTCGCCATGACCCCGGGGCAAGGTGCTCCACGATCAGACGCAGTCCGTGGCGCTTGGCTGCCACATCCGTGATGGAGCGGGCGGTGCCGTGTATCACGGCGCTGGCGTAGTTCATCGAGAAGTGAAACACCGACCGTGCATAGACGATCCCGTCGAGCCGGGTGACGGTGACGCAGGCGGGCGCCCCCGCGCCGGCCGCGAGCAACGATGCCGCACCGGACGAGCCGTGCAGGTACAGCGTATCGTCGTCGCGGCCGTAGCCGGTGGGCAGCACGACCGGCGCGCCGTCGAGCACCAGCCCGAGGTAGCACACCAGGCCGGAGTCGAGCAGCTCGTAGAGCTCCGCACGATCGCTGCGGGCGCGGTCGCGATGCCGCCGCAGCGTGCTGCGTGCCGTGGGTGACAGCGTCATGCCGTCAGCATCTCGACTCCAGTGGCATCATGGAACGGCCACTGATCAGCGATCGTGAAGGGCCACTCCTGCGCGGTAGCGCTCTCCCGGATCTCCCGCTCGCCCTGGATCGGGAGTCGAGCCGGCCGCTGGCTGCGCAGCTCGCCGACGGGCTGCGCGCCGCGGCCCACTCGGGTGCGCTCCGGGTCGGTGACCGGCTGCCCTCCACCAGGGCGCTGGCCCGCACGCTCGGTCTGAGCCGAACGGTGACCGCCGCTGCCTACGACCAGGTCAACGCCGAGGGCTGGATCGCGGGGTGGCACGGCTCGGGCACGTTCGTCGTCGCGGCCCCGGCCGAGCCGGTACAACCGGCTCGGCGGGCGCTGTCACCACGGTCGCCCGCCACCGATCCGGGCGGGCCGGACCTGCGACCCGGTACGCCGTGGTCGGCCGCGTTGCGCACCGCGGCGTGGCGGCGTGCCTGGCGGGCAGCCGCGGACGCGGCACCGCTGGACCGGCCGGTGCGAGCCGGTGTGGCGGACTTTCGCTCCGCGGTGGCCGAACACCTGCTGCGGCACCGGGGGCTTTCCGTCGAGCCGTCGGCGGTGCTGGCGACCGGGGGCACCACCGCCGCGCTGGGGGAGCTGGCGAGCTCGGTGCTGGCACCGGGAGATGTGGTCGTCGTGGAGGAACCCGGCTACCCGAGGGCCGCCGGGGCGTTGCGCGCGGCAGGCTTGCGGGTGCTGCCCACTCCGGTGGACGCCGAGGGTCTCGTCGTCGCGGAGCTGCCCGGCGAGGCCCGCGCCGTGTACTGCACCCCCTCACACCAGTTCCCGCTCGGGGCCCGGATGCCTGCCGACCGCCGGCTCGAACTCGTGCGCTGGGCGCGCGAGCGCGGCGCTTGGGTGATCGAGGACGACTACGACGGCGAGCTTCGACACGACGGCGCCCCGCTGCCGCTGCTGGCCTCGCTCGGGCCCGACATCGTGGTGCACCTGGGCACCACCAGCAAGATCCTCACGCCGACGCTGGGCGTCGGCTGGATGGTGGCGCCGGGGGCCTTGACAGCGGCGGTGTGCGATCACCGGGAGGCCACCGGGACCGGCCCTGCGCCCGCCGGGCAGCGAGTGCTCGTCGAACTCGCACGCACCGGTGACCTGGGTCGCCACCTGCGCAGGGTGCGCCGCGAGCTGCTGGGCCGTCGCGACCTGCTCACCGGCGCGCTGCGGCCGGCCGGTCTCGGTGTGCTCGGCGACCGCGCCGGTGCGCATCTGGTGGTACCGCTGCCGTCGGCCACCGCCGAGCGTGACGCGGTGGACGCGGCGGCGCGCGGCGGCATCGCGCTGGACAGCCTCGCGCGGTGCCACATCGACGTGGCGGCATGGCACGGCCTCATCCTCGGCTACGCCGCCCCGGATACCCGCGACGAGTTGGCCGCCGCGATGGCGAGTCTGGTCCCGTTGCTGGCCCGTACCGGTGGAGGCCCGGGGTAGGGTCGGCGGCCATGACGCAGCGCAGGACGCGGGTCGCCGTCGTCTTCGGCGGTCGCAGCAACGAGCATGCCATCTCCTGCGTGTCGGCGGGCAGCGTGCTCGCGCACCTCGACCCCGAGCGGTTCGAAGTGATCCCGGTGGGCATCACGCCCGACGGCGCCTGGGTGCTGGGCAGCGCCGATCCCAGCGAGCTGCAGATCCGGGACCGGCAGCTTCCCGAAGTGGCCGGGACGGGTGCTGCGCTCGCGCTGCCTGCCGACCCCACCCGGGGTGGTCTGGTGCGGCTGGAGGCCGACCGGGCCGGGGAGGCGCTGTCCGGCATCGACGTCGTGTTCCCGGTGCTGCACGGCGCCTTCGGCGAGGACGGCACCATCCAGGGCCTCCTCGAGCTCGCCGGCATCCCCTACGTCGGGCCCGGGGTGTTCGCGAGCGCGGCCGGGATGGACAAGGAGTTCACCCGCAAACTGCTGCGCGCCGAGGGGCTGCCGGTCACCGACGCCGTGGTGTTGCGGCCCGGCGCCGCCACAATGAGCCCCGAGCAGCGCGAACGGCTCGGCCTGCCGGTGTTCGTCAAGCCGGCCAGGGGCGGCTCCTCGGTCGGCATCACCCGGGTCGACGACTGGTCCGGCCTCGACGACGCCATCACCACGGCTCGCGCAGCCGACCCCAAGGTGCTGGTCGAAGCCGCGCTGCGGGGCCGGGAGATCGAGTGCGGCGTGCTGGAGTTCCCGGACGGGCGGGTGGAAGCCTCGCTGCCGGCGGAGATCCGCATCGTGGCGGAGGGGTCCGCCGGGTGGTACGACTTCGACGCCAAGTACCTCGACGATGCCTGCGAGTTCGACGTCCCCGCCAAGCTCGACGACGACGTCACCGCGCGGCTGCGTGGCATGGCCGTCGACGCCTTCCGCGCGCTGGACTGCCAGGGGCTGGCCAGAGTGGACTTCTTCGTCGGTGAAGCTCCGCCAGGTGGTGGCGCGGAGCTGACCGTCAACGAGGTGAACACCATGCCGGGTTTCACCCCGATCTCGATGTATCCGCGGATGTGGGCCGTGACCGGCATCGACTACGCCGCCCTGCTCGGCACGCTCGTCGGCACCGCGCTCGCCCGCGGTACCGGCCTGCGGTGACCCGCGGCCAGGTCGGGAAGGTTCAGCGGGACGAAGCATCACCCTGACGCCGTCGGGGCGTTAATCCGGTCAGGCGCTGTTGAGTGCGCCGACCTGCGTAGTTTGGTCGACTGTTGAGGCGCTGGGCCCGGTGACGGCGTGGCGAGGTGGGTGTGGTGGCAGCTGGCGGAACGGCCGAACCGGACGACACGGCCGCAACGGATCCTACCGCGTCCGCGGAACCGACCTTCTCCGACGTGCTCGATAACCTCGCCCCCGACTCCGAGCCGCCCCGGCGCCGATCCCGAGCTCGCCACGAGGCGGAACCGTCCGATTCCGCGCCGGCCGACCCCGCAGAGCCCGAGCCGCCCGCAGAACCCGAAACCCCCGCGGCGGCGTCTCATGACGGCGAAGGGTGGTACGAGCCCGAGGACGTCCCGTCGGCCGTGCGGCCCTACGCCCGCACCGGGGGCCGCACGCATCCGGTGCTCGATCTCGCGGTGGAGACTCTGGTGATGACCAGCGAGCGCGGTCGCGACGCCGAGCTGGTCCGTTCCGTCGAGCACGTCGCCATCGCGGAGCTGTGCGAGCAGACGCACTCGGTCGCCGAAGTGTCGGCGCTGTTGCGACTGCCGCTGGGGGTGGCGCGGGTGCTGCTGGCCGACATGGCCGATGCGGAGCTCGTCGACATCCTCCGCAACCCGGCGGTCGACGCCGGCGCCCCCGATCTCCCGTTGCTGGAGCGGGTGCTCTCCGGCCTGCGCAAGCTCTGAGATTCGGGCCGTCCCGCGGATCACCGCACGGCGTTGCTGCGCGTGCCCGCACGGGCGTGGTGAGACCGGGGTGTCAGTTGCCGACGTCGACCTCGCGGCGGGGCAAGCTGTCGCGCACCCCGCCGGCGACCTGCTGCAACGGGCCGCTGCTCACGCCGTCGGGCAGGGTCAGCGCGACGTATACGGGGCGGTCCACGACGATCCAGCTGCTCGCACCGTGACCGGCGACCTCGAGGAACTCGACCCCGGAGACGTCGATCAGGCGTGAGGTCGCCGTGAGCTCTGCGGGCCGGGGCAGCCCGCACCGAAGCACGACCGGCGGCTGCCCCCACGCCGCGGTGCCGGCCGGCGCGGGTGCGGTGATCCGCCTGCGGTCCAGGGCCACGTCACCGGCGTCAAGCTCCTCGGGCAGTGTGGCGAGTAGGGCGTCGCATCCGCCGGAACGGGCCTCCGGGGCGGGCACCGGCGGCAGCGCCAGCGGTCCCGGACCCTGGGTGCGTAGCACGGTGGCAGCGACCACCACCGTGACCACCAGGACGATCGGAAGGCCGACCGCGAGGGCGAGCAGCCAGCGCGGTATCCCGGACCGGTCGCGCGCGGGTACCTGATCCGGCTCGGTCACGGGCATCAGGACAGGTGCACGACCGGACAGGTCAGCGTGCGGGTGATGCCCTCGACGCCCTGCACCCGGGCG
The DNA here is from genome assembly GCA_009379815.1 of Pseudonocardiaceae bacterium. Taxonomy (GTDB): domain Bacteria; phylum Actinomycetota; class Actinomycetes; order Mycobacteriales; family Pseudonocardiaceae; genus WHSY01. The sequence goes on along the minus strand of WHSY01000019.1, from coordinate 25,060 downwards.
ACGACGAGCTGGCCGAGATCGTCCACGCTGTCGGCCTCGGCACGTACGATCACGTCGTAGGGGCCGGTCACGTCCTCCGCGGTGGTGATACCGGGAAGTCCTGCGATTTCCGCGGCCACCGATGCGGCCTTACCGACCTCGGTCTGGATGAGGATGTATGCCTGGACCACGGCGTGCCCCTTAGTCTCGGCGGTGGCGTAGGGGTAGGAACGACGGGGGTAGGAACGACGGGGGTAGGAACGACGGGGGTAGGAACGAGGACACGAACGTACCCGAAGTAGTCGATCCTGATCGGAGGTGTCCGTGGGCGCCCGTGACCGGGAGGGTTCCGACGACGTCCGTGCACTGGGTGAGTTCGGCCTCATCACGCGGCTGACCGCGGGTCGGGTGTGGCCGCAGGCGACACTGCTCGGCCCGGGCGACGACGCCGCCGTACTGGCGGCGCCCGACGGCCGCGTGGTGGCCTGCACCGACATCCTGGTCGAGGGGGTTCATTTCCGGCTGGACTGGTCGAGCCCGCAGCAGGTGGGTCGCAAGGCGGTCGCGGCGAACCTGGCCGATGTCGCGGCGATGGGCGCAGTGTGCACCGCGCTCGTCGTCGGCCTCGGATGTCCCGCGCAGACACCGGTGTCCACGGTCGACGACATCGCCGCAGGGATGTGGGAGGAGGCAGGCCGGGTCGGCTCCGGCATCGTCGGAGGGGATGTGGTGACGGCCGAGCAGCTGCTCGTCTCGGTCACGGCGCTCGGGGACCTGCAGGGTCGTGCCGCGGTCACCCGGGCCGGGGCGCAGCCCGGGGACGTCCTCGCACTGTGCGGCCGGCTCGGGTGGGCGGCGGCCGGGACGGCAGTGCTCGGCCGCGGCTTCCGGTCACCGGTCGCCGTGGTCGGTGCCCACCGTGTCCCTGAGCCGCCCTACGAGGCCGGCCCGCAAGCCGCGCTGGCCGGGGCCACCTCGATGATCGACACCTCGGACGGCCTGCTCGCCGACGCCGGGCATCTCGCGGAGGCCTCCGGGGTGGGCATCGATGTCCACTCGGGCAAGCTCACCGTGGCGCAGCGGCTGGTCGAGGTGGCGTCCGCGCTCGGAGCCGACCCGCGGCATTGGGTGCTCACCGGCGGCGAGGACCACGCGCTGGTCGCCACCTTCCCCGCCGAGGTGGCACTGCCCGACGGGTGGACGGCGATCGGGGAGGTCCGGCGCGGCAACGGCATCGTGGTCGACGGGCGACCCTACGAAGGTCCCGCCGGGTGGGACCACTTCTCCTCCTGACCCGTGCGGGGACCTCTGGGCTGGTGTCGCCGGCCACGCTGAACGGACGCACGCGGTCGATCGGGGGCGTCGCGACCCGCGAGTTGCTCTCGGATCGGAAGGCCGCGAAGGGGCCCTTCGCCGCACCGCTCGAGGCGAAGGGCCCCTTCGCGGCGGATGAACCCGGGGTGGGTGCCGCGGCCGGTGCCTACACTGAGTGTGTGCGGCTTCGGGACGTCTCGTACGACCACCGGGACGCCCGACGGCTCATCGCCGAGCTGCAGCAGGAGTACGTCGTGCGCTACGGCGGGCAGGACGCTACGCCGATCGATGCAAGGGAGTTCGCCGCGCCTCGCGGGATCTTCGTCGTCGGCTACCTGGGACGGTCGGCGGTGGCCTGCGGCGGGTGGCGCGCTCACGACGGCGACGAGCCCGACTTCCGCGACGGCGATGCCGAACTCAAGCGCATGTACGTGGTGCCCGCCCTGCGTGGCGTGGGCCTGTCGCGGCTGCTGCTCGCCGACCTCGAACGCCGTGCCGTCGCTGCGGGCCGGTGCCGGCTCGTGCTCGAGACGGGCACGAAGCAGCCCGAGGCGATCGGTCTCTACACGTCGGCGGGGTATGTCGAGATCCCGAAGTTCGGAGTCCACCGGTGCGAGCCGGACAGTCGGTGCTTCGCCAAGGAGTTGCCGGTCACCATGGTTGCGCAGGTCCTCTCGGAGGGCTGCGGTTCTTCCCGCTAGGGTCGGCGGCCGTGAGCGGACGACCATTGGACGAGATCGTAGAGGCCGGGTGGGCCCGCGCGCTGGCCCCGGTGGCCGAGCGGGTCAGCGCCGCCGGGCAGTTCCTCCGGGAGGAGATCGCTGCGGGACGCCGCTACCTGCCCGCGGGCGGCAACGTGCTCCGGGCGTTCGCCCAGCCCTTCGACGAGGTGCGGGTGCTCGTGGTCGGTCAGGATCCGTATCCGACACCGGGTCACGCGGTCGGCCTGTCCTTCTCGGTGGAGCCCGGCGTGCGGCCGTTGCCTCGCAGCCTGTCGAACATCTTCCGCGAGTACAGCGACGACCTCGGGCTGCCACCGCCGTCCAGCGGCGACCTCAGCCCCTGGACGAAGCGGGGTGTGCTGCTGCTCAACCGGGTACTCACCGTCGAACCGGGCCAGCCCGGCTCGCACCGCGGGAAGGGCTGGGAAGAGGTCACCGAGCAGGCGATCCGGGCGCTGGCGGCGCGGGAGGCCGAGCCGATGGTGGCGGTCTTGTGGGGCCGCGACGCGCGGAGCCTGCGTCCGCTGCTCGACGATGTGCCGTGCATCGAGTCCGCCCACCCGTCACCGATGTCGGCCGACCGGGGGTTCTTCGGCTCCCGCCCGTTCAGCCGGGCGAACGAGCTGCTCGCCGAGCTCGGTGGTGAGCCGGTCGACTGGACGCTGCCCTGATCAGCCCCGGATGACCTTGCCGGCTTTGAGACAGGCGGTGCACACGTGCAGCCGCTGGCGCTGCGAGCCGCTGACCTTTGCCCGTACGGTCTGGATGTTGGGGTTCCACCGGCGCTTGGTCCGCCGGTGGGAGTGCGAGACCGACATGCCGAAGCCCGGCCCCTTGCCGCAGACGTCGCAGACGGCAGCCACGTCAGACACTCCCTGGATGGTCGAGGAACAAAGGTCGGAAGACCCGGACCCAGCCGGGCAACCTGACCAGGGTAGCCGGATGCCCGGAGCGCGACCAAACCGGCTGCCGTCATTGGTGTGTCCGGGCATGCCGGAACGCGCGGTTAGGCTGCGCACGGCCGGTGTGGTGCAGGAGGGAGATCCGGTGCTGCAGGCGCTGGACGAGGCGACGGTCCGCCGCTGGGCGGAGGCGTGCTGTGACGCGCTGGCAGCACACCGGGACGAGATCGACCGGCTGAACGTCTTTCCGGTGCCCGACAGCGACACGGGTACCAACCTGCTGGCGACGATGCGCGCCGCCTCCGACGCGGTGCGCCGCCACGCCGAGGGGACCGGACTGGGCGCGGTCCTTGCCGTGCTCGCCCGCGGGGCACTGATCGGCGCCCGGGGCAACTCGGGGGTGATCCTGTCGCAGGTGCTCCGCGGCCTGGCCGAGACGGTGGGCAACGGCGCGGCCGCCACCGGCGCGGTGCTGCGTGACGCGTTGCGCCGGGCCGATGAGCTCGCCACCGCAGCGGTGTCGGACCCGGTGCCGGGCACCGTGCTCTCGGTGCTGCACGCCGCCGCCGACGGCGCGCACGACAGCACGTCGGACTCGCTGGGCGACGTGCTGGCGGCCGCGGCCGCTGCGGCGGCGCGTGCGCTGGACGAGACACCGCGCCAGCTCGCCGTGCTCGCCAGGGCGGGCGTCGTCGACGCCGGCGGTCGCGGCCTGGTCGTGCTGCTCGAGGTCCTGCACGGGGTGGTGACGGGCCATCCAGTCGACCGGGGCACGGCTGACCCCGGCGTGCCTGCCCGCGGGGCGCCCGCGTTGCGGGCCACCAGGGAGGCGGGCTCGAACGAGTACGACTACGAGGTGATGTACCTGCTCGACGGCAGCGACGACGACCGGGTCGCGGCGCTGCGCTCGGAGCTCGGCGGGGTGGGCGACTGCGTCGCGGTGGTCGGGTCCGGGGCGGGGCCCGACCAGATGTGGAACGTGCACGTGCACTGCACGGACATCGGTGCGGCAATCGAGTCAGGGGTTCGAGCGGGTCGCCCGCACCGCATCACGGTTATCCGGTTCGACGACCAGACGGCCGAGGCCGCGGCGGATGCCCGCTTCGTCACCGAGAACACCGTGCTGGCGATGGTCGTTGGCGACGGTACCGCGGAGCTGTTCCGCGGCGAGGGCGCGCTCACCGCGCCCGGGACATCGACCCTCGGCGAGCTGCTCGCGGTGCTGGCGGGCTCGCGAGCACGCCACGTCACGATGCTGCCCGGCGCGGGTGCTGCGACGCCGGTGGCCGAGGCCGCGGCGGAGCAGGCCCGTGACGCCGGCCAGGATGTGGTGGTCGTGCCGACCGCCTCCCCGGTGCAGGCGTTGGCCGCGCTGGCGGTGCACGACCCGGCCCGCCGGCCCGGCGACGATGTGGTGGCGATGGCCGAGGCGGCGGCGGCCACCCGGCGAGGTGAGCTCACCGTGGCCATCTCCGAGGCGTTGACCTGGGTGGGGCGCTGCCAGCTGGGCGACATCCTGGGGATGATCGACGACGAGGTGGTGCTCATCGAGGCCGAGCCGCTCGCCGCAGCTCGTGGCCTGCTCGAGCTGATGCTGTCGAGCGGCGGCGAGCTCGTGACGGTCCTGCTCGGCCGCGACGCCCCCGAGGGGGTGGCCGGCGGGCTGGCCGAGCACCTGCGTGCCGTGCACCCGGAGGTGGAGCTGGCCGTGTATACCGGAGGCCAGCCGCGCAACATCCTGCAGGTGGGGGTGGAGTGAGCCGTGGCGGGGACGCAAGACCGGCTCGACGTCGTGGTCGGGCACAAGACGGCCAAGCTGCTGGCCGAGCATCTCGATCTGCATACAGTCGGCGACCTGCTGCGCCACTACCCCCGCAGGCACGCGGACCAGGGCCAGCTGACCCCCATCGCAGGTCTGGTGCCGGGCGAGCACGTCACTGTCCTCGCGGAGGTGCGCAGCTGCAACTCGCGCAAGATGCAGCAGCGTAAGGGCACCATCCAGCACGCCGTGATCTGGGACGGACGGCAGTCGCTGAACTGCACGTTCTTCAATCAGCCCTGGCTGCCGGACAAGGAACTGCTGCGTGGCCGCCGCGCACTGTTCGCGGGCAAGGTCAGCCGGTACGGCAAGGCGCTGCAGCTCGCCCACCCGACCTTCCTGCCACTCGACGAGGATGCCGACGACATCGAGGAGTTCTCCCGCCCGATCATCCCGGTCTACCCGGCGACCAAAGGGGTCGACTCGTGGACGATTCAACGTGCCGTCCGGCAGGTGTTCGACGTGCTGGACGACCCGCCCGACCCGCTGCCGGAGGCGCTGCGCGCGCAGCACCTGCTGCCGGGGCTGGCCGAGGCGTTGCGGGCGGTGCACCGCTCGGACGACCGCGCCGCCATCACGGCTGCCCAGAACCGGCTGAAGTGGGACGAGGCGCTGGCCGTGCAGCTGACCCTGGCCCGGCGACGGGAGGAGGCCGCGCAACGGCCTGCGCCGGCCTGCCCCCGGCGGGATGGGGGGCTGGCCGCCGCGTTCGACGCCAGGCTGCCCTTCGAGCTCACCGGCGGGCAGCTGCAGGTCGGCGAGCAGTTGGCCGCCGAGCTCGCCGGCGAGCACCCGATGAACCGCCTGCTGCAGGGCGAGGTCGGTTCCGGCAAGACCGTGGTGGCGATGCGGGCGATGCTGCAGGTCGTCGACTCCGGCCGGCAGGCGGCGCTGCTCGCGCCGACCGAGGTGCTCGCCGCCCAGCACGCCCGTTCGCTGCGCGAGATGCTCGGCGACCTGGGCCGCGAGGGTGAGCTCGGAGCAGCCGAGCAGGCCACCCGCGTCACCTTGCTCACCGGATCACTCGGGGCACGGGCGCGCAAGGAGGCGCTGCTCGAGGTCGCCTCCGGGGCAGGCGGGATCGTGGTGGGCACCCACGCGCTGATCCAGGACCGGGTGTCGTTCGCCGAGCTCGGGATGGTGGTCGTCGACGAGCAGCACCGTTTCGGCGTCGAGCAGCGCGATGCGTTGCGCTCGAGGGCGGGCGAGGGGGCGAGCCCGCACGTGCTGGTGATGACGGCGACGCCGATCCCGCGGACGGTGGCGATGACCGTGTTCGGCGATCTCGAGGTCTCCTCGCTGCGCGAGCTGCCGCGCGGGCGCTCGCCCATCTCGACCAGCGTGGTGCCGGCCGGGGAGCGGCCGGGCTGGCTGGACCGGGCGTGGCGGCGCGTCACCGAGGAGGTGTCGGCGGGGCGGCAGGCCTACGTGGTGTGCCCGCGGATCGGTGAGCAGGCGGCCGGCGAGGACGTCGACGGTTCGGGTGACGACCCGGGTGACGACGAGCGGCGGCCTCCGCTGGCCGTGCTGGACGTGGCACCGCAGCTGTCCGAGGGGCCACTGCGCGACGCGCGGGTGGGGGTGCTGCACGGGCGGCTGGCAGGCGACGAGAAGGACACGGCGATGCGGAGCTTCGCCGCCGGGGAGGTCGACGTGCTGGTCGCCACCACCGTGGTCGAGGTGGGCGTCGACGTGCCGAACGCGAGCATGATGGTGATCATGGATGCCGACCGTTTCGGGATCAGCCAGCTGCACCAGCTGCGGGGCCGCGTGGGCCGGGGCCGGCACCCGGGACTGTGCCTGCTGGTCACCGACTCGCCCGACGGCACGGCCGCCCGCGAACGGCTCGACGCGGTGGCGTCCACGGTGGACGGATTCGAGCTGGCCCAGCTGGACCTGGAGCTGCGCCGGGAGGGTGATGTGCTCGGGGCGACGCAGTCGGGCCGGCAGTCGGGTCTCAAGCTGCTGTCGCTGCTGCGCGACGGGGCCCTCATCGCCCAGGCCAGGACCGAGGCGCAGCGGCTGGTGGCCGACGATCCGCAGCTGGTGGGACACCCGGCGCTGGCACGGCTGGCCGACGACCTGCTCGACGAGGACCGCGCCGGCTTCCTGGAGAAGGCGTGACGATCCGGCGAACCGCCCGCCAGCACCGGGTTCGGGGCGGGCCTCGTGGTGGCGGTGGCCGCGGCTGCGCCGGGCGCCGGCCCGGCAGCATCGCTGACCGGCGCAGTGTGCGTCAGCCGCCGTTCGGGCCCGGTGGGAGCTGCCCCCGGCCGGCCCGGTCCAGCGCCGCGGTGGCGGGGACGGGCAGCCGCAGGGTCCCGCTGCGCTCGAGCTTGCCGAGCTCGGCGCGGGCCCGGGCATATGCCGTGGTGCGCTCGGCATCGTTCGTCGAGTCCCGGGCCACGGTGAGTAGCTTGATCGCGCGCTCGACGGTGGCCCGTTCGGCCTGCGGGATGCCTGCCAGCCGGATCCGCTCGGCCGCGTCGCGTGCGGCGTGCCAGGCGCGCCACGCCCGGTCCACCGCGGTGGCGAACCGTTCCCGGTGGCTCGCGGGCGGCTCGGCGTCGGTGTCGAGCGCCTGCGCCTCGGCGAACGCCTCGACGAACCGACCGGTCGACGGGATCGTCACATCGGCCAGTGCGGGTGTCTGCAGCACGGCGAGCGGGTCGCATTCGAACCGCGCGTACTCCTGCTGCAACCGCGTGAAGCGGGCGCGGGTGGCGCTCCAGTCGGAAGCGGGCGGATCGATCCGCTCGTGTGCCTGTCGCGGCGCCGCAGCGCGCCGACGTCGGTTACGGCGCGAGGCGACGGCCACGGCGCCGACGGCCAGCAGTACGACGGGCGCCAGGTTCAGCAGCGTCGCGACCACCGAGATGACGGCCACCAGGCCACCCACAGCGATCACGACGATCACGACGATCACGGGGAGCAGGGCCGGGACCCCACGCGGGTGCGTGACGGGATGCCAGTGACGGTGCGGGGCTCGACCCATGGCGTGCGTCCTCTCCGGCGGCTCGTCCCTCCATTGATACCCCTCTCGGCGCCCGGGTGGGCAGTGCGTGGCACCGACCCGGTGCAAGGATCCCCGTCAGGATCACCGACCTCGCCCACCCCATGGGAGATCGTTTCCCAGCGGGCGAGGGTCGGCCGGTCCCGCCCCGTAGACCGAAGGGAGCAGCGATGTTCGGAAAGGTGCTCGTCGCCAACCGTGGCGAGATCGCGATCCGGGCGTTCCGCGCCGCCTACGAGCTCGGCGCGCAGACCGTGGCGGTCTTCCCTCACGAGGACCGCAACTCCGAGCACCGGCTCAAGGCCGACGAGGCTTACCAGGTCGGCGAGGAGGGCCACCCGGTCAGGGCGTACCTGTCGGTTGAGGAGATCATCAAGGCGGCCCGGCGGGCGGGTGCCGATGCCGTATACCCGGGCTACGGTTTCCTGTCCGAGAACCCGAACCTGGCGCAGGCCTGCGCGCAAGCCGGGATCACGTTCATCGGTCCGCCGAAGGAGGTGCTCGAGCTCACCGGCAACAAGTCGCGCGCGGTGGCCGCCGCCCGTGCGGCGGGGGTACCGGTGCTCGACTCGTCGGCGGCGTCGGCCGACATCGACGAACTGGTGACCGCGGCCGAGCAGATCGGCTTCCCGGTGTTCGTCAAGGCCGTCGCGGGAGGCGGCGGGCGCGGCATGCGCCGGGTCGAGGACCCGGCCGGCTTGCGGGGCGCGATCGAGGCCGCGATGCGCGAGGCCGAGTCGGCCTTCGGTGACGCGTCGGTCTTCCTGGAGCAGGCGGTGGTCGACGCCCGGCACATCGAGGTGCAGGTGCTCGCCGACGGCGAGGGCACCGTGATGCACCTGTTCGAGCGGGACTGCTCGGTGCAGCGTCGCCACCAGAAGGTTGTCGAGCTCGCCCCGGCACCGAACCTGGACCCGGAGGTCCGCGACCGCATCTGCGCCGATGCGGTGGCCTTCGCCCGGCAGATCGGCTACGTCAACGCCGGCACCGTGGAGTTCCTGCTCGACCCCGAGGGCCGTCACGTGTTCATCGAGATGAACCCGCGAATCCAGGTCGAGCACACGGTCACCGAGGAGACCACCGACGTCGACCTGGTCGCCGCCCAGCTGCGCATCGCCTCGGGGGAGACGCTGGCCGACCTCGGTCTGTGTCAGGACGCCATCGAGGTGCACGGCGCGGCGCTGCAGTGCCGGATCACCACCGAGGACCCGGCCAACGACTTCCGCCCGGATGTCGGCAGGATCACCGCCTACCGCTCGGCGAGTGGCTCGGGCGTGCGGCTGGACGGCGGCACCGCCTTCGCGGGCGCGGAGATCAGCGCGTACTTCGACTCGCTGCTGGTCAAGGTCACCTGCCGGGGCCGCGACTTCGCCACCGCGGCGGCCAGGGCACGCCGGGCGATCGCCGAGTTCCGCATCCGCGGGGTCGCCACCAACATCCCTTTCCTGCTGGCGCTGCTCGACGAGCCCGACTTCGTCGCAGGCCGCACCACGACCTCGTTCATCGAGCACCGGCCGCACCTGCTGCACGCACGGCAGTCCGCCGATCGCGGCACCCGGCTGCTCAACTACCTCGCCGACGTCACCGTCAACCAGCCGAACGGGCCGCGGCCGGACACCCTCGACCCCTCACACAAGCTTCCCGAGGTGGACCTGACCGCGCACCCGCCCGCGGGCTCCCGGCAGCGGCTGCTCGAGCTCGGGCCGGAAGGCTTCGCCTCGTGGTTGCGCGAGCAGTCCGGCGTCGGGGTCACCGACACGACATTCCGTGATGCCCACCAGTCACTGCTGGCGACGCGGGTGCGCAGCCGCGACATCCTCGCTGTCGCGCCGCAGGTGGCGCGGCTGACGCCGCAGCTGCTCTCGTTGGAGGCGTGGGGAGGTGCCACCTACGACGTCGCACTCCGGTTCCTCGCCGAGGACCCGTGGGAGCGGCTGGCCGCGCTGCGTGAGGCGGCACCGAACCTGTGCCTGCAGATGCTGCTGCGGGGGCGCAACACCGTCGGATACACCCCGTACCCGACCGAGGTGTCCTCGGCGTTCGTGCAGGAGGCGACGGACTGCGGGCTCGACATCTTCCGCATCTTCGACGCCCTCAACGACGTCGAGCAGATGCGTCCCGCCATCGACGCGGTCCGCGAGACCGGCACGGCGATCGCCGAGGTCGCGCTGTGCTACACCGCCGACTTGTCCGACCCCGCGGAGAAGCTGTACACGCTGGACTACTACCTGCGGGTCGCCGAGCACGCCGTCGAGGCCGGGGCACATGTGCTGGCGATCAAGGACATGGCCGGGCTACTGCGACCCCCGGCGGCCCGGACGCTGGTCGCCGCGTTGCGCGAGCGGTTCGACCTTCCGGTGCACCTGCACACGCACGACACTCCGGGGGGCCAGCTGGCGACATTGCTCGCGGCGGTCGACGCGGGGGTCGACGCCGTGGACGCCGCGACCGCATCGATGGCGGGCACCACCTCGCAGCCGCCGCTCTCGGCGCTGGTGGCCGGTACCAACCACACCGGCCGCACCACCGGCCTGGACCTGCAAGCCGTCTGCGACCTGGAGCCCTACTGGGAGCTGGTACGCAAGATCTACGCGCCGTTCGAGTCCGCGCTGGCCTCGCCGACCGGGCGGGTCTATCACCACGAGATCCCCGGCGGTCAGCTGTCGAACCTGCGGGCCCAGGCCACCGCGCTGGGCCTGGGGGACAAGTTCGAGCAGATCGAGGACGCCTACGCCGCCGCCGACCGGATGCTCGGTCGCCTGATCAAGGTCACCCCGTCGTCGAAGGTGGTCGGCGACCTGGCGTTGCACCTGGTCGGCGCGGCCGTCGATCCGGCGGACTTCGAGTCCGATCCGAAGCGCTTCGACATCCCCGACTCCGTGATCGGCTTTCTGCACGGCGAGCTCGGCGATCCGCCCGGTGGCTGGCCCGAGCCGCTGCGCGGCAAGGCACTCGAGGGACGCAGCGAGCCCCGGGGCCTGGCCGAGCTGTCCACGCAGGACCGTGCGGGGCTGCGGACCGACCGGCGCCGCACGTTGAACCGGCTGCTGTTTCCGGGGCCTGCCGCCGGGTTCGAGGAGCATCGCGGGACCTACGGTGACACCTCGGTGCTGCCCAGCAAGGAGTTCTTCTACGGGCTGCGCACCAATGTCGAGCACGCCGTCGACCTCGAGCCCGGAGTTCGGCTGCTCATCGGCCTGGAAGCGATCGGGGAGGCCGATGAGCGGGGTGTCCGGACGGTGTTGTGCACGCTCAACGGCCAACTGCGGCCGCTGGAGATCCGGGACCATTCGGTCGCCTCGGACGTCCCGGTCGCCGAGAAGGCCGACAGGTCCGACGACAAGCACGTCGGCGCTCCGTTCGCCGGCGTGGTGACGTTGCAGGTGTCGGAAGGCGACACCGTCGACGCGGGCCAGACCGTGGCGACCATCGAGGCGATGAAGATGGAGGCCGCGATCACCGCCACGAAGGCCGGCGCAGTGGACCGGCTCGCGATCAACACGGTGCAGCAGGTCGAGGGTGGCGATCTGCTGCTGGAGCTGCGCTCCCCGTGAGTGGCGATACGAGTCATGACTCGTATCGCCACTCACGACCTGTCCACAGGGAGGGCGGGCTCCGCTGGCCGTACCACCGGCGACTGCCGCCGCGAGCGCAGTGCGCACCACAGCACCCGCGCCACGCGATCGGGCCGCAGCAGCCCCGGTGGGGGGTCCAGCAGCCCCAGCACGGCGGCGCGGTCGGCGGGGACGGCGGGTTCGCCGACCACCGCGCCGAAGGTCTCCCAGTGCAGGTGTCGCTGCACCGCAGGTCGGTGGCGGAAGTCGAAGATGGCGTCGAGGATCGCCCGCTGCCGCTCGGCCCCTTCAGCTCCCGGCCGAGCGTGAGCGCGAACGGGTGCCCCGCCGCGAAGGCCAGCAGGTGAAACCGCTGCTCACCGGACATGGGGGTGTCCGCCGGCACGGCCGCTGCGTCCTCCGGGGGCAGGGCGCGCAGCGCCAGTACCCGGCAGAGATCGCGCCACCCGGGTCCTGCGTCCACTCCCCGGCCGGGTGGTTCCGGCCGGCGATGACGACGAGGACGTCGGCGGGCAGCCGGGACAGGAAGTGCTCACGCAGCCAGCCGTCCAGCGGTGCCAGCAGCTTCGTAGGTGTCGACCAGCAGCACGGTCCGACCGTGCCCGGTCGCGGCCGGCGCTGCTGCCGCACGAAAGTCGGTTCGCTCCGGCGCCACATCGTGCCCGTCGACGGCGACCACGCCGGCGCCGGCGCGGCCGGCCAGCTCAGCGAACATCCGCAGCAGCGCGCTCTTGCCGATCCCGCCGGGCCCGTGCACGTGCAGCACAGTGAACGGTGGCTCGTCCGCCTCGACGGCCAGCCGGAACAGCTCGGGTTCGGGCCGCCGCCCGACGAAGGCGCGTTCCCGGGAGGCGGCCATCCGTTGCCCGATGGTCGGCCCGGACGCGGCGCGCTCCGGCGGCATGGGCTCAGGTTAGCCGTGTCCGCGCGCCTCGTGAGTGCGGAGACGAGTCGTAGCTCGCATCGCCACTCACGAGGCCGCAGGCCAGAATGGGACAGTGACGCGGATCGTGGCGGGGGTTGCCGGGGGGCGGCGGCTGCAGGTGCCGCCGGGAGGCACCCGGCCCACCTCCGAACGGGTGCGCGAAGCGGTCTTCAGCACACTGCAGTCCAGAGTGGACCTCGATGGGGCGCGGGTGCTCGATCTCTACGCAGGGTCGGGCGCGCTGGGCCTGGAAGCGCTCTCGCGCGGTGCGGCCCACGTCCGGTTCGTCGAGTCCGACCGCCGCGCTGCCACGATCCTGCGGCGCAACGTCGACGCTCTCGGCCTGCCAGGGGGCGAGGTCACGGTCGGCGCGGTCGAGACGGTGCTGCGGTCGGGGCCTCGGTCGGATCCAGGGCAGGCCTACGACGTGGTGCTCGCCGACCCGCCGTACGCGCTGGCCGGCGGCGCGCTGGCCGCGGCGCTCGGTGGACTCGACCGGTACGGGTGGTTGCGCCCCGGCGCAGTGCTCGTGGTGGAGCGGTCCGCCCGTGACCCCGCTCCCACATGGCCCGGAGGTGTGGTGCCGGTCACCGAACGCAGGTACGGGGACAGCCAGGTGTACTACGGTCACAACCCATGAAGCGCGCGGTCTGCCCCGGCTCCTACGACCCCGTCACCCACGGGCACCTGGACATCATCGAGCGGGCCACCGGTCAGTTCGACGAGGTCGTGGTGGCCGTGCTGGTCAACAAGAGCAAGAGCCGGCTCTTCTCGGTCGACGAGCGGATCGAGATGCTCGTCGAGACGACCTCCCACCTGGCCGGGGTGCGCGTCGACTCGTGGCACGGGCTGCTCGTCGACTACTGCCGTGCCAACGGGATCGGTGCCATCGTCAAGGGCCTGCGGGCCGTCAGCGACTTCGACTACGAGCTGCAGATGGCGCAGATGAACCAGCAGCTGTCCGGCGTGGACACGCTGTTCATGCCGACCAACCCGGAGTACAGCTTCCTGTCGAGCTCGCTGGTCAAGGAAGTGGCGACCTACGGTGGTGACGTCGCGCACCTGCTGCCCGAGAAGATCCACCAGCGGCTGATCGACCGGCTCGCCGAGGAGCGCTGAGACCTGCTTGCAGGGTTGAAACTCGAGCGCTGAGCGGGACACGCGCAGCGCGGTTCCTCGCCCGGGCCGGGTGAAGCGTGCACACTGCACGGCGGGGGCCAGCCGGGCAAGGAGGAGTCGTAGGTGTACCGGGTCTTCGAGGCGCTCGACGCAGTGGTCACGATCGTCGAGGAGGCGCGCGGGCTGCCGATGACGTCGGGCTGCATGATACCGCGCGGCGACGTCCTCGAGCTGCTCGACGACGTCCGCGACGCGATCCCGGCCGAGCTCGACGACGCCCAGGACGTGCTCGACAAGCGCGACGAGGTCGTCGGCACGGCACAGCGGGAGGCGGAGGAGCAGCGGTCGGCGGCGCGCACCGAGGCCGAGGGGGCGGTGAGTGAAGCGCGGGACGAGTCGCAGCGGCTGCTCGACGACGCGCAGGCCCGCGCCGACAAGCTGGTGGCCGACGCCGAGGCCGAGGCGGAGCGCACGGTGTTGGCCGGCCGCCAGGAGTACGAGCAGCTCACCAACCGGGCGCAGGCCGAGGTCGAGCGGATGACCGAGGCAGGCCGGAACTCCTACGATCATGCAGTGGCCGAAGGGCGCGCCGAGCAGGCACGGCTGGTCGCGCAGACCGAGGTGGTGCAGGCCGCGCGCACCGAGGCCGCCCGGATCACCGACGAGGCGGGCGACGAGGCGCACCGGCTGCGCTCGGAGTGCGACGCCTACATCGACGGCACACTCGGGGAGTTCGAGGACCTGCTCACCCGCACGTTGCGCACCGTGGGGCGTGGCCGCGACAACGTCGGTGCCGTCCCGGCAGGCTCGCCCGACCGACCGTAGCGACGATTTCGCGGTACCGGGCACCGTCGCCTACCCTGGTGAGGTTGCGCCCAGCACCTCGACCCCTCACCGACACCACCATGGCTCACCGCGACGCCCCAGCGCGCCCCGACCCGTCCAGTCCGTGGGTGATTGACATCCGCGACCTCGGACGGCGCCCGGGGGCGATGCGCAGCTACCACCGGGAGGCCGCGGCTCCCGCGGAGCTGGGACTCGACGTGATCGGTGTGCCGGAGGGCCGTGACGTGTCGCTCGACGTGCGCCTGGAGTCGGTGATGGAGGGAGTGCTCGTGTCGGGTACCGCGTCCGCGCCGATTGCCGGCGAGTGCGCGCGGTGTCTCGACAGGCTGTCCGACCGGGTGGATGTCGAGCTGTCCGAGCTGTTCGCCTACCCGGACAGCGCCACCGACGACACCACCGACCCCGACGAGGTCAGCCGGGTGGTCGACGACCTGATCGACGTCGAACCGGTGGTGCGCGATGCGGTGCTGCTGGCGTTGCCGCAGGTGCCAGTGTGCCGGGAGGACTGCCCCGGGCTCTGCGCCGAGTGCGGTGGCAAGCGGGCCGAACTCGGCCCGGACCACCGGCATGAGACCATCGACCCTCGTTGGGCCGCGCTGCAGCGGCGGTTCGGCGGAAGCGAAAAGGAGAACGAGTAACGTGGCCGTCCCGAAGCGCAGGATGTCGCGATCGAACACACGGTCGCGGCGGGCCCAGTGGAAGACCACTGCCCCCAATCTCGTGGCGTGCTCGAACCGGGCCTGCCGGGAGCTGAAGCTGCCGCATGTGGCCTGCCCGGCGTGCGGCACTTATGACGGCCGCCAGGTCGTCCGGCCGGCCTGATCGTCCGACGCGACGCCGTGGGGGGCCGATCGTCCCGGGGCCGGGCGAGTGACCGGACCCCGCTGGTCGAAGCGCTCGGCGTCGAGCTCGACGCCGAGCTGCTCACGCTCGCCCTGACGCACCGCTCCTACGCCTACGAAAACGGCGGGCTGGAGCCCAACGAGCGGCTGGAGTTCCTCGGCGACGCGGTGCTCGGGCTGACGGTGACCGAGCACCTCTACCGGACCCACCCCGATCTCGCCGAGGGGCAGCTGGCGAAGCTGCGGGCGAGTGTGGTGAATATGCACGCGCTGGCCGGGGTCGCCCGCTCGCTGGGCGAAGGCGGGCTGGGTGAGTACGTGTTGCTCGGTCGCGGCGAGGAGCTGACCGGGGGGCGGGACAAGGCCAGCATCCTCGCCGACACCACGGAGGCGTTGATCGGGGCCGTCTTCCTGGAGCACGGCATCGAGGTCGCCCGGGAGCTGGTGCACCGGCTGTTCGACCCGCTGCTCGTCGAGGCGCCGCTGCTGGGTGCCGGACTCGACTGGAAGACCAGCCTGCAGGAACTCACCGCCGCCAACGACCTCGGGGTGCCCGACTACCGGGTGGACGAGGACGGCCCGGATCACCTCAAGGAGTTCACCGCGACGGTGGTGGTGGGTGGCCGGGAACAGGGCAGCGGGCGCGGCCGGACCAAGAAGGAGGCCGAGCAGCGCGCGGCCGAGACCGCATGGCGGGAGCTGTCGGCCGGACTCGCGCCCCCGGAGTGACCCGGGGTCTCGTGCGCCGGGAAGAGTCGGCCCGAGGAGAATCGGAGTTGTGCCCGAGCTGCCCGAGGTGGAGATCGTCCGGGCCGGGCTCGCCGAGCACGTCGCCGGTCGCGCCGTCGGCGCAGTCGAGGTGCGCCACCCCCGTGCGATCCGCCGCCACCTCGCCGGGGAGCGTGACTTCGCCGGCCGGCTCGCCGGCCGGGTGCTGCGGGCCGCCTGCCGCCGCGGCAAGTACCTCTGGCTCGAGCTCGACGGTGACGAGGCGGTCCTCGCCCATCTGGGGATGAGCGGGCAGCTGCGGCTGCAGCCGCCCGGCACGCCCGACGAGGCACACCTGCGGGTGCTGCTGCGCTTCGCCGACGGCGGCCCGGAGCTGCGCTTCGTCGACCAGCGCACCTTCGGCGGGCTCTCGGTCGAGGACCTGGTGCCGGTCGGCGGTGCGCTGCTGCCCCGCCCGGTGGCGCACATCGGCCGGGACCCGCTCGACCCCGCGTTCGACTTCGACGCCGTGGTGGCGGCGATGCGCGGCAGGCGCACCGGGCTCAAGCGCGCGCTGCTGGACCAGACGCTGGTCTCGGGTATCGGCAACATCTACGCCGACGAGGCATTGTGGCGGGCGCGCCTGCACTGGGCACGGCCCACCGCCACCCTGACCAGGGTGCAGGCGCGCGCGGTGCTCGCCGCCGCCGCCGAGGTGATGATCGAGGCGCTCGCGGCAGGCGGTACCTCCTTCGACGCGCTCTACGTCAACGTCAACGGTCGTTCCGGCTACTTCGACCGCTCGCTGGCGGTCTACGGGCAGGACGGGCTGCCCTGCCCCCGTTGCGGTACGGCGGTGCGCCGCGACCCGTTTACCAACCGTTCGTCGTACTCCTGCCCGCGCTGCCAGTCCCGTCCCCGGCGCCCGCATCCGTGATCGCCTAGCCTGACCGCGTCAGCGTCGCGGAGGAGGCGAGCATGGTCGAGTTCCCTGCCAGGACCGGTGTGTGGTGGAGCAGCGACTCCTACCCGATCGCAGGGGTGCGCGAGGCTGCCGCCGAGCTGGAGGAACTGGGCTACGGGTCGCTGTGGTTCGGCGAGGCCTACGGCAAGGAGGCACTGACGCAGTCGGGGGCGCTGCTGGGGGCGACCGGACGGCTCGTCGTCGGCACCGGCATCGCGAACATCCACGCCCGCGACGCGCTGGCGGCGGAGAGCGGCGGGCGGACGCTGTCGGCGTTGCATACGGGGCGGTTCGTCCTCGGGCTCGGCGTCAGCCACGCTCCGCTCGTCGCTCGCCGCGCGGGCCACTACGACAAGCCGCTGGACACCATGCGTGACTACCTGCGGCGGATGGACGAGGTGGGCGAGCGCATCGAGCCGGGTGCTGCGCGCGCACCGCGCCTGCTGGCCGCGCTCGGGCCCAGGATGCTGGAACTGGCGCGCGACACTACCCAGGGCGCGCTGCCCTACCTGGTGACCCCGGAGCACACCAGCGTCGCCAGAGCGGCGATCGGGCCGGACCGCACCCTGGTCGTCGAGCAGGCCGCGGTGCTCTCCGACGACCGCGAGACCGCGCTGCGGCGCGCGCACTGGCACTTGGAGATCTACTCCGGGCTGCCGAACTACCGCAACAACTGGGAGCGGCTCGGGTTCACCGACGACGACATGCCGCGCGGCGGCTCGGAGCGACTCAAGGACGCCCTGGTGGTCGCTGGTGACGAGGGCGCCGTCGCGGCCCGGGTCCGCGAGCATCTCGACGCCGGGGCCGACCACGTGTGCGTCCAGCTGCTCGGCGAGGACCCCACCGCCGATCCGCTGCCGGACCTGCGCCGGCTGGCCCCGTTGCTGGTGTCGCTGTGACCGACCCGCAGGTCCGCATGACGGCGTGGGTGCGTGGGCAGGTACAGGGAGTCGGTTTCCGCTGGTGGACCCGCTCCCGTGCCCTCGAGCTGGGACTGGTCGGTCACGCTGCGAACCTGGCCGGCGGCCGGGTCGAGGTCGTCGCCGAAGGCCCACGGGGCTGCTGCGACAAGCTGCTCGCCGCGCTGCGGTCGGGCGATGCGCCGGGCTACGTCGACTCCGTCGTCGAGCGGTTCGATGACCCCCGCGGCGACCTGGCCGACTTCGTCGAACGCTGACGGCTGCAGGCCGGCCTGGTGAAGCCTGGGGCCTGACGGCGCTGCGCGGCGTGCGGGCGGGTCCCGGCAGGTAGCCTCGGCGTCGTCCAAGACCCCAGGGCCGACAACGCCAGGGCAGCCGCGAGGAGGGGCCGGCGCACCGTGCACCTGAAGAGCCTGACGATGAAGGGCTTCAAGTCCTTCGCCTCGGCCACCACGCTGCGCTTCGAGCCGGGCATCACCTGCGTCGTGGGCCCCAACGGGACCGGCAAGTCCAATGTCGTCGATGCGCTGTCCTGGGTGATGGGCGAGCAGGGCGCCAAGGCGCTGCGGGGCGGCAAGATGGAGGACGTGATCTTCGCCGGCACCTCGGGCCGGTCGCCGCTGGGCCGCGCGGAGGTCACTCTGACCGTCGACAACGCCGACGGCGCGCTACCGATCGACTACAGCGAGGTGTCGATCACCCGGCGGATGTTCCGCGACGGCGCCAGCGAGTACGAGATCAACGGCAGCTCCTGCAGGCTGCTCGACATCCAGGAGCTGCTGTCCGACTCGGGTATCGGCCGCGAGATGCACGTCGTCGTCGGGCAGGGCCAGCTGGAGTCGATCCTGCAGTCCAAGCCCGAGGAGCGACGCGGCTTCATCGAGGAGGCAGCCGGCGTCCTCAAGCACCGCAAGCGCAAGGAGAAGGCGCTGCGCAAGCTCGACGCGATGGAGGGCAACCTCACCAGGCTGACCGACCTGGCCGCCGAGCTGCGGCGCCAGCTCAAGCCGCTGGGCAAGCAGGCCGAGATCGCCCGTAAGGCGCAGACCGTGCAGGCCGAGCTGCGGGACGCGCGGTTGCGGCTGGCCGCCGACGACCTGGTCACGCTGCGGTCCGAGCTGGCCCGTGAGGAGGCCGACGAGGCCGCCGCACGTTCCCGCCGCACCGAGGTGGAGACGGCGCTGCAGGAGGTCGGGAACCGGCTGTCGACGCTGGAGCAGCAGCTCGCCGACACGGCGCCCCGGCTCACCGCGGCGCAGGAGACCTGGTACCGGCTGTCCGCGCTGGCCGAGCGGTTGCGGGGCACCACCCGACTGGCCGCTGAGCGCGCCCGGCACCTGTCGGCGCCCGCCGAGGAGCCGGGGCCCGGCCACGACCCCGATGAGCTGGAGCGCGAGGCCGACGCCGCCGCCGCGCAGGAGGAGCGGCTGCAGGGGGTCGTCGAGCAGGACCGGGCGACGCTGTCGGGTACGCAGCAGCGCCGCGCGGAGCTCGAGCAGGCACTTGGCGACGCCGAGCGCGCGCACCTCGCCGCGGTACGCGCCGTCGCCGACCGGCGCGAAGGCGTGGCCCGGTTGTCCGGGCAGGTCGAGGCGCTGCGGTCGAAGTCGGGGGCCACCGCCGAGGAGATCGAGCGGCTGTCCGCGGCACTGGCACAGGCCCGCGAGCGCGCCGCGGCGGCCCAGCGGGAGTTCGACGACCGGCAGGCCGAGATCGGCACGCTGGACGCTGGTGAGGTCGGGCTCGACGAGCGGCACGAGGCTGCGGTGGCGGCACACACCGAGGTCGAGCAGCGGGTCACCGAACTCGAAGCCGAGCACCGCGATACCGAGCAGCAGCGGGCGTCGTGGGCGGCGCGGGTGGACGCGCTGTCGGTCGGGTTGGCCCGCAAGGACGGTTCGGGCACGCTGCTCGCGGCGGGCGAGGACCTGCCCGGCATGCTCGGGTCGGTGGCGGCGCTGCTCACGGTGCAGCCCGGCGCGGAGACGGCCATCGCCGCAGCGCTGGGAGCGGCCGCCGACGCGCTGGCGGTCTCCGGCGTCGACGGCGCGGCCGCGGCGCTTCGCCTGTTGCGCGAGCGCGACGCCGGCCGTGCCGGGTTGCTCGTCGGGGGCGCTGCACCGACCGCCGAAGCCGGCGGCCGGCCGGCGTTGCCGCCCGGCGCGCAGTGGGCAGCCGACCTCGTCACCGCGCCGGACGCCCTGCTCCCGGCGCTGCACCGGTTGCTGGAGCGGACCGCTGTGGTCGACGACCTGCCCACCGCGCACGATCTCGTCGCCGCCCAGCCATCGGTGCACGCGGTGACCCGCGACGGCGACGTGCTGGGCACGGACTGGGCCCACGGCGGCTCGGGGCGCAGCCAGAGCGTGATCGAGGTCCAGGCCGCCGTCGACGACGCGCAGGCGCGCCTGGCGGACTCCGATACCCGGATCGAGGAGTTGGCTGCCGCGCTCGAGGGCGCCCGCGCCGAGGCGTCCGCGCGTGCCGAGGACGTGGCGAACAGCCTCGCGGCACTGCACGAGTCCGACGCGCAGCTGTCCGCGGTCGCCGAGCAACTCGGTCAGCTCGGCCAGGCCGCCCGAGCGGCGTCGAACGAGGCGGACCGGCTGCACGAACAGCGGGAGGCCGTCGAGGCCGGCCGCGAGGAGGCACTCGAGCAGCTGGCCGAGCTCGAGGAGCGGCTGCGGCTGGCGCGCGACGAGCCGACCGACGACGACCCCGACACCTCGGAACGCGACGAGGCCGCCGCGGCGCTGACCACCGCCCGCAGCGAGGAGGTCGATGCCAGGCTCGCGCTGCGCACCGCCGAGGAGCGGGCCGGCGCGCTGGAGGGGCGGGCAGACGGGTTGCGCCGCACCGCCCGCGCCGAGCGTGAAGCCCGCGCTCGCGCCGCAGCAGCTGCCGCCGCACGGGAGCGCGGCGCGGCGGTGGCGGCGGAGGTGGTCCGTGCCGGTGAGATCGGCTGCGAGCGGATCGAGACCTCGCTGCAGCGCGCCGTCGCCGATCGCGACGCGGTGGCGGCCGGCCGCGCCGAGCAGGAGGAAGAGCTGCCGGGCCTGCGCGGGCGGGTCAAGGAGCTGTCCGGCGAGCTGGACAAGCTCACCGATGCGGTGCATCGCGACGAAGTGGCCCGCGCCGAGCAGCGGCTACGCATCGAGCAGCTCGAGGCGAAGATCTCCGACGACTTCGGCATCGGAACCGAGGAGCTCGTCGCCGAGTACGGTCCGGATGTCGAGGTGCCCCCGCCGGCAGGTGAGATGGCCGAGTTCGAGGCGGCGATCGAGCGCGGTGAGCAGGTCACGGCGCCGCAGCCCATGTCCTATGAGAGGGCGGCCCAACAGCGCCGCGCCCAGCGCGCGGAGCGCGACCTGTCGCTGCTGGGCAAGGTCAACCCGCTCGCGCTGGAGGAGTTCGCCGCGCTGGAGGAGCGCTACAAGTTCCTGTCGACCCAGCTCGAGGACCTCAAGGAGACCCGCCGCGACCTGCTCACCGTCGTCAAGGAGGTCGACGAGCGGATTCTGGCGGTGTTCTCGGCCGCCTACCACGATGTGGCACGCGAGTTCGAGACGGTCTTCGCGGCGCTGTTCCCCGGTGGCGAGGGGCGGCTCGTACTCACCGAGCCCGACGACATGCTCACCACCGGCATCGAGGTCGAGGCGCGGCCACCGGGGAAGAAGGTCAAGCGGCTGTCGCTGCTGTCCGGCGGGGAGAAGTCGCTGACCGCGGTAGCCATGCTGGTGGCGATCTTCCGGGCGCGCCCCTCGCCGTTCTACGTGCTCGACGAGGTCGAGGCCGCGCTCGACGACACCAACCTCGGCCGGCTCATCGGGTTGCTCGAGCTGCTGCGGGACCGGTCGCAGCTGATCGTGATCACCCACCAGAAGGCCACCATGGAGGTGGCCGATGCGCTCTACGGGGTGAGCATGCGTGGCGACGGCATCACCACCGTCATCTCGCAGCGGTTGCGGTCTGCCTCGTAGCGTGTCCGCGCAGCGAGGTGACGCCACCGACGAGCAGGGTGATGGCGACGCCGAGCGGCGTGTACCAGGGGAACGCGAGCGGCGCAGCGTCGGCACCGAAGACCGGTACCAGGATGACCCAGGCCATGACGGCCACCGTCACGGTGAACGCGATGGCGGCGTCGGCCTGCCCGGCGCGGCGGACCAGCAGGCCCAGCAGGAACGCCCCGAGTAGTGCCCCGTAGGTGTAGCCGGTGATTCCCAGCCCGAGCTCTACCACCGGGTTGTCGCTGCCGGTGAACAGCGAGGCGACCCCGAAGAGCAGCAGCCCCCACACCAGCGTCCAGACCCGCGCGTGCCGCAGCGCTGCGTCGTCGGACAGCTCGCGGCGGGCGATGCGCTGGTAGAGGTCGGTCACCGTCGAGGTGGCCAGCGAGTTCAGTGACGAGCTCATGGCCGCGGCGAGGATTGCCGCGATGAGCAGCCCGGCGACACCCGCGGGTAGCTCGTCGACGATGAACGTCGGGAACAGCTCGTCGCCGGTGGACAGTCCGAGCGCGTCGGGCGATGCACCGCGATAGAAGATCCACAGCATGCTTCCGATCAGCAGGAACAGCGCGAACTGCAGCCCGACGACGACCCCGCTGGCGATCAACGCGCGCTGCCCGTCGGCGAGGGTCCGGCAGGCCAGCAGGCGTTGCACGATCAGCTGGTCGGCTCCGTGCGAGGCCATCGACAGCATCGCCCCGCCGACCACGGCGGTGAGGAACGCGTACGGCTCGGTCACCACGTCGGAGGAGAAGTCGACCAGCTGGAGCTTTCCCGCATCGGCGAGGGTGCCGAACCAGCCGTCGGGCAGCGCTGTCGCCAGCACCACGACGGCGACGAGCGCGCCGCCCAGGTAGAGCAGCAACTGCAGCGCGTCGATCCAGATCACGGCGCGGGTGCCGCCGAGGTAGGTGTAGAGCACCGTGACGATCGTGATGACGCCGACGATCTGCCAGTAGGCGACCTGCAACCCCAGGGCTTCGGCCATCACCTTGACCGGGATCGCGGTGGCGAACAGCCGGACCCCGTCGGCGAGCAGCCGGGTGACCAGGAAGGTCGCCGATGCCAGGGACTGCAGCCCGCTGCCGAACCGCCGGCCGAGGTAGGCGTAGGCGGTCACCAGCTCGCCGCCGTAGTAGCGGGGGAGGAGCACGAAGGCGACCACCACCCTGCCGAGCAGGTAACCCAGGGCCAGTTGCAGATAGGTGAACGAGCCGAGGTAGGCGACGGTCGGGACGCTGATCACGGTGAGGGTGGAGGTTTCGGTGGCAACGACTGCCGAGCACACCGCCCACCACGGCAGGTTGCGGTTGCTGACGAAGAAGTCGCGCGCGCCGCGCTGCCGCCCTGACAGCAGCAGCCCAGCCGCCGGCACGGCGAGCAGGTAGCCGGCGATGATCACGACGTCCACGGTCCGCACGGGCCCTCCTGAACGTCGACGTGCCTGCCGGCCGCTGGGCGCCCCGGCCGAGGCGACGTATCCCCGCCGCGGGGCTGTTGCGCCATCCGGACGCCCGCAGTGGCAGGGGTGACAGGATGTCAGGGTGTCGAGCACCGCCCTGATCTGGATCTCTGTCGTCGTCGCGGTCGTCCTGCTGATCGCCCTGGCGGTGGGCGTGGTACTCGTCCGCCGCCGTCGGATCAGCCTCGCCGAGCGGAGGGAGGCCGAACGTGCCGAGGAGCCGGAGGCCCGCCGCGGCTACAGCGCCGGAGGACCGATCAGCTTCTCCTCCGGCGGCGGTGGGCCACCACCCGCTGCGCCGCCTGCCAGGGACGAGCCTCCTGCCGCCCCGGCTCCTGCACCCCCGCCGGAAGCCGCGCCGCAGGCGCCGCCGGAGCCCGCGCCGCAGGCGCCGCCGGAGCCGGCACCCGAAGCGCCGCGGGAGCCCGCGCCCGAACCGTCCGTCCCGGACAGTGCCGCACCTGCCGAGGAGATCGAGCCGACCGCCGGGCGGCTGGAGCGGCTGCGCGGCCGACTGTCCCGGTCCCGCTCGGCACTCGGGCAGAGCCTGCTCGGGTTGCTCGGGGCCGGCGACCTGGACGAGGACTCCTGGACCGATGTCGAGGACACCCTGCTGCTCGCCGACCTCGGCGCCACGGCCTCCACGGAGATCGTCGAGCAGCTCCGCACCGAGCTGGCCTCGCGCGGTGTACGTACCGCTGAGCAGGCGCGCACCGCGCTGCGGGAGGTGCTGGTGGATGCGCTGCGTCCTGACCTCGACCGGGCGGTCCGTGCGCTGCCGCACACCGGTGACGACGGACCCACGCCCGGAGTGGTGCTGGTGGCCGGCGTCAACGGCACCGGCAAGACCACCACCACGGGCAAGCTGGCCCGGGTGCTGGTCGCCGACGGCCGCCAGGTACTCCTCGGTGCGGCGGACACGTTCCGGGCTGCGGCCGTCGATCAATTGGCGACCTGGGGGGAGCGCGCCGGTGCCGAGGTCGTGCGCGGCGCCGAGGGCGCCGATCCCGCGAGTGTCGCCTTCGAGGCAGTCAAGCGTGGCACGTCGACGCAGGTGGACACCGTGCTGCTCGACACCGCCGGCAGGCTGCACACCAAGACCGGGCTGATGGACGAGTTGGGCAAGGTCAAGAGGGTGGTGTCCAAGCAGGCCGACGTCGGCGAAGTGCTGCTCGTGCTCGACGCGACCACCGGCCAGAACGGCCTCGCGCAGGCGCGGGTGTTCGCCGAGGTCGTCGACATCACCGGCATCGTGCTGACCAAGCTCGACGGCACCGCCAAGGGCGGCATCGTGTTCCAGGTGCAGCGCGAGCTCGGGGTGCCCGTCAAGCTGGTCGGCCTCGGCGAGGGCGTCGACGACCTCGCCCCCTTCGAGCCCGAGGCCTTCGTCGACGCGCTGCTCGGCTAGCTGCAGCTCCGGCGGTCGCCGCGAAGGTGCCCTCGACGGCACTGCGGGCAGTTGCCGTCGCCGTCAAGGGCACCCTCACCGCGTCTGACGCCAATGCCACGGAGTTAGCGGGATGTTGATCACGTCAAGGAGGCGGCGAGGGTCGGCGTGTCGGGGTCGGGAGCGGGACGGGCTCGGCCGGGGGTCGGGTGAGGGTGTAGCTGCCGGCGTTGATGCGGGTGAGGAATCCGAGGCGGGTCCACTCGGCGAGTTGGGTGAGCATGGTGTGTTTCGGGATCTGCAGCGTCTCGGCGAGTTCGGCCCCGTTCCAGGCGCGGTGCGGGTCGCTGGAGAGCAGCGCGGTCACCTTGTCGCGGCGAGTTGGCGGTCGTGGAGTGTGCGGTCGGCTCGGGACACGTCGCGCTCGGGGCCTCAGGTCCAGGGGTGGGGTGTGCACGCGGATGTTGATCGCGGTGACGGTCGTCGGCGTCGTGGGGCGGTCGTCGTCGCGGTGCAGGTAGCGCGAGGTCGCGCACTTGACCTTGCGGGCGCTGTA
>WHSY01000199.1:819-1298 GCA_009379815.1 Pseudonocardiaceae bacterium | reverse complement strand
CCGGTCTTCAAGCGCGTAGTAGACGCACTTCCAGTACACGCCGGTGGCCTCCATCGCCACGGCGGTGACGCCCCAGCCCTCCAGCCACACGGCCAGCCTCTCCAGCCCGGCGGCCGTGGCGGCGAACCGCTCCTTGTGGGCCACCGGCCGCTTCCGGTCATCTGGCGCCAGCACGCACGCGGCGACGCTGTCACGGTGGACATCGAGTCCAGCCACGCGCTCGTGGATCCTGTCCATGGGTTCCTCCCGGTTCGGGTCGGTCGACCCGTCGGGGAGGGACCCGGTTACAGCAGAATCTGGGGTTCGTGCTCATGGCGACAATCACGGGTCCCTCGAGTCCCCGCGCCAGACTTGTTACGGGCTCACAGGCACCACTATCGAGACGGCGACCGCGCCCGACGGGGCCCGCCCAGCGGCGAGCCCCGCAAGCATTTCATCCCTCCCGGGTGGCCACGCGGCCATAGAGACTTGTTCCACTT
>WHSY01000199.1:0-809 GCA_009379815.1 Pseudonocardiaceae bacterium | reverse complement strand
TGCCCGGCGGCAGGTGGCAGACGGTGACCGCCAGTCCCGTGTCGGCGGCGAGCTTGGCGAGCTCGACCTTCCACAGCCGCAGCCGGGCGCCGTTGGAGCCGCCGGAGTCCGCGCAGATCAGCAGCCGGCCGGCCTGCGGGTAGGAGGGCCGGCCGACGGTGCGCCACCACGAGCGCAGCGTGGCCACGGCGAACGCGGCGGTGTCGTGGTCACGGCCGACGCTGACCCAGCCGGTGTTCGCCGCGACGTCGTACACGCCGTAGGGGATGGCCTTGCCCACCGTCGGGTCGGGGAAGTCGTGCACGTCGACCTCGACCGGCTCACCTTTGGGCTGCCACTCCCGTCCGGCGTTCTTGTAGTTGCCGACCAGCTCGCCGGGTAAGCGGGGCGCATTGCTGCGCCCCGCTCCCCTCAGAACCGGACATACGGGCTTTCCCCGTATCACGGCTCAAGCAAGCCCCGGAGGGCGACTCAGGTTGGCTGCGGCTGGTTCCTGCGGAGGCGGGCGAGGTGCCCACGGTGGCAGGAGGCGTGTGTCAGGCGGGTTTGGTCACCGTCCGGTGAGCGCGATCCCCCGTGGTGGAGGAGATAGTCAGCGACTATCGCCCTTCGGGTGATCTGCAGCCACCACCGTTCCCACTGTTCGGGGGATTGGGGTGGCTGTGCGGCCAGGAGGCCGTCCCCGCACAGCAGACAACGCGCGTCCTGCTTGGTGTGCAGGCGCAGCGAGTACTCGTCCAGCGGGGGCTTGACCTTCTTGCGCCGCTTGGCCCAATAGTCGGCCAGGGCGGGGTCATCAGGTGACGCCC
>WHSY01000198.1 GCA_009379815.1 Pseudonocardiaceae bacterium | reverse complement strand
CTGGTCCCTACCTGGCTGCGTGATCGGGAGGAGCGGGTCGCGGCCGCCAGGTGGTACGGCCGCCACGCCTACCACACCAGCGCCTATCACGTGCTGCGGTCTCCGAAGTACGCCGGACGGGTCAGCTCTCGCGCCCCGATCGGCCTCGGCCGCGTCGTGAGCACGACCGCTCGCTGGGTGGCAGATACCGAGTCGCGGCCGCTGCGGCAGGCCGCCGTCGACACCCGCGACACCGGGGAGTATCTGCGGCTGCTGATGCGCCACCGCGAGACCGTCCGCTCCCGCGCCGCCCTGATGAGCGTCCTCGGTCTGGTGGGCGCGAGCATGGTGTTCGGGCTGGTGATGCACCCGGCCACACCGCTGCTGGTGCAGCTGGGCGTCCTCGCCGCCGTGGTCGGCGTCCTCGGCCTGGTCGGCCGTCAGCCGGACAAACCCGTTTTGGATCACGCGGTGGTGACCCCGCGGGCGCGAAAGCTGACCGCCGATGTCGTGCTGCGTGCGTTCATCGCTGGCGGGTTGTGCAAGGAGAACGACCCGATCCAGTTTCCGCAGCCGATCCAACGTGACGGCAACGGCTGGCGCGCCGTGATCGACCTCCCCTGGGGTGTCACCGCTGAGCAGGCGATCAAGCGCCGCGACCGGGTCGCCTCCGGTCTCGACCTGGACGAGGTACAGGTCTGGCCTGAACGCGTGCGCGGCACCACCGGGTCAGCGCGCCGGGTCGCCCTGTGGGTCGCCGACGAGGACCCCTACGCCAAACCGTCCGGCCGCTGGCCGTGGGCCGAAACCAAGTCCGAAGCAAGCCTGTTCGGCCCGTTCCCGTTCGGCCAGGACCAGCGCGGCCGGCTCATCGAACTCCTGCTCATGTTCACCAGCGTCCTGGTCGGAGCGATCCCCCGCATGGGCAAAACCCTGGCCGCCCGGCTCCTACTCCTCGCCGCGGCCCTCGACCCCTATGCAGAGCTGCACATCTACGACGGCAAGGGCGGCCGGGACTGGAAACCGTTCGAGAAGATCGCCCACCGCTTCGGGCTCGGGGTCCGCACCCAGGTCGTACAGGCCCTCCGCGACGACCTGCCCGAGCTGCGCGAGGAGATGAACCGCCGCTACGACGTGCTCGGCACCCTCCCGGTCGAACTCTGTCCCGACGGGCGGATCACCCCCCGGCTGGCGCGGATGAAGTCCAAGGGCCTGCACCCGGTCGTGATCGGCATCGACGAGTGCCAACGCTACTTCGAAGACCCCACCTACGGCGACGAAATCGTCACCCTGCTCACCGAGTTGGCCAAGGTCGGCCCCG
>WHSY01000197.1 GCA_009379815.1 Pseudonocardiaceae bacterium | reverse complement strand
GACGAGGCCTACCTCGGCCACTTCACCTGGG
The DNA here is from genome assembly GCA_009379815.1 of Pseudonocardiaceae bacterium. Taxonomy (GTDB): domain Bacteria; phylum Actinomycetota; class Actinomycetes; order Mycobacteriales; family Pseudonocardiaceae; genus WHSY01. The sequence goes on along the minus strand of WHSY01000197.1, from coordinate 1,285 downwards.
ACCTGCAGCGCTTCGCCGCGAGCCCAAATGCCGTCACTGCGTGTCGACCGATGTGGGGCTGTGCGAGGGCTGCGCGGACGGCTACCGCGAGGCGAACCCGAACGCGTGTGGGGCGTGCGCAGTGCTGGGTGTCGACGCGCGCGGCCTACGGCGAATGTGCGAGCCCTGCCAGCAGCGTCGCAGCGTGCATCACCACCCGTGCCCCGTGTGCGGGGCCGACTCACGACCACCGCCAGTGCTCAAATCGACCACGCCTCTGCACGTCCCCCACATTGACCACAGCGTGTTCACACCTGAGGAGGCCGCCCACTTCTACGCAGAGGCGGGCTGGTACGTCGGGCCGATAAGCCTCCGCCTCGCCAAGAACGCAGGGTCGGTCCTCGGCAAAGGCTGGCCCGAGAAGACCTCCCGCGACCCTGAGGTGATCGACCTTTGGTACCGGCGCGACTCAGAGCGGGCGTCGCGCGCCGAGCACCCCTGGACGCTGCATCAGCTCGGGGTGTTCCTCCACGTCGGACGGTCAGGCGCAATCGCCTTCGACGTGGACCATTGGGAGCACACACCCAACATCCTCCGACGCGCCATCGAGGAGCATCAGCCTCCGTTTCAGGCGACCAGGCCCGACCAGCCGAACCGCGGCCACTACCTGTTCGCGCTGCCCGAGGGGGTGATGCTCGGCAACAGCGTCGGCGACCTGCAGACCGAACCACGCTGGGGGGAGGTGCGCGGACGCAACGGCATCGTTGTCGCCTGCCCCGTCCCCCGCTCAGGCGATGGCGAAGGTGGCTGCCGCTACGGCTGGAGAGATCTCGGCGAACTGCCACTTCTGCCACTCGAACTCGGACGCGCGCTGCTCGGCTCCGCATCCCGCCGGCGCGAGTTCAAAGGGGCGGGGCTCTACCCCCGCAAACGCCTACACGGCGTGCTGTCCAAGCTCTCCCAAGCCGTCGAAGGGGAACGCAACAGCCTGCTGTTCTGGGCCGCCTGCCGCCTCGGCGAGCAGACCGCCGAAGGGCTCGACGAATACACCGCCTACGAACTGCTCACCACAGCAGGCGAAGAACTCGGGCTGGCCCACAACGAAGTCGCCGCGACCGTAACCAGCGGCCTGGCCACAGGAAGGTGGGCCGCGTGATGCCCGACCAGCCCCAACAGCAGCAGCAGCCGCCCGCCTTCGACGTGGACGGCCTCCTCGACGGCCTCGACAGCGAAGATCTGCCACCCGACCCGCTTCGCTACTGGGCCAGAATCGAGGGGGAGAAGACCTTTCTCGCCAAGACGCTGG
>WHSY01000196.1:240-1338 GCA_009379815.1 Pseudonocardiaceae bacterium | reverse complement strand
CCGGGGGGCGGCGGTCCGGTCGGATGAAGCAGCCGGCCGCCCGTCGCCGCGGCCGCCAGCCGCCACGGCTCACACGGGCCGAGCCGGCGGACCGAGGCCGCAGCCAGCGCGCCGAGAAGCCCCACCACGTCGCCGACTGACGAGCCGGTCGGCTCCGCGAGCTCGAGCTCGGCGCCCAGCTGCGCGGCCACCGCCAGCAGCGAGGCTCGCACCCGACCTGCGATCCGTTCGATCCGGCGGCACCAGCCGCGCACCGTTCCCGGCGGCCGGCCCACCCGCTGCGCCGCCCGCCGATGCCCGACGCCTTCGGCCTTGGCGAGCAGCGCCGCCCCGATCACCGTCACCGAATCCGCCCGCCGCAACAGACAGGAGACCGGCAACAGCACGTGCGTCGCCGAGCAGGCCGAGCACATCGACCGGCGTGGCACCAGCCGGCCCTCGCCGCGGATACGACGGGCGCGGGCGTGCCCCCACGGGGCCAGCCGGCCATCGCAGTCCGGGCAGGAAAGCCGGCCTCCTTCAAGATTCGCCTCGACGCGGGACGCCGCAACACTTACCGTGAGCACCGGTGCCCCCTATGCACCCGACGGCCCTCCCGCTACCGCCAGGAAGCCTGGGAGGGCCGTTGATCATCTCTGCACATGCGCACGCTGTCGTCGCAAACGAAAAAGGGCAAGCCCGTAAGCCCACCCTCCTCGACGAGCGCGCCGTCAACGACGCCGCGCTACCCCCAGCTCGTCATCCTGCGTGGCGCTCAACACGCCGGAGCCAGAAACGCCCGTCGCGGGTCTTCCCACACAGGTGGGTAAAGCCCAAGAACTCGAACGTCTCCGGTTTCCCGAGCCCGCGCTTTCGACGGTTCTGCGCCGCGAAACGGCCGAACTCGATCAGCCGGGTCTTGTCCGGATGCAGCTCCAGATTGAACTTCGCAAACCGCCCACGAAGCTCGCTCAGGAACTGTCTCGCATCATCGAGGTACTGAAACCCGACCACGAAGTCGTCGGCGAACCTAGTGACGATCACGTCGCCCCGGGCGAACCGATTCCTCCAATGCCGGACCCACAAGTCGAAAACGTAGTGGAGATAAACGTTAGCGAG
>WHSY01000196.1:0-230 GCA_009379815.1 Pseudonocardiaceae bacterium | reverse complement strand
CCACCGCGCGCTGGAGAATCTTGTCCTCCAACACAGCAATCCCGAGCGGACGCTGCCGCCCGTCCGGCTTCGGTATATACACCCGACGGGAAGGTCTCGCCCGGTAGGCACCGCTGTGCACGCGGCGGAGCAGGTCTTCGAGATTGACTCGTAGATTCTGCCCGTAGGCGTCCCACGTCACCTGATCAATGCCCGGTGCAGCCTTCGGGTTGATCGCCCGAAACGCCGCC
>WHSY01000195.1:552-1361 GCA_009379815.1 Pseudonocardiaceae bacterium | reverse complement strand
TGAGCCTAGATCGACTTCGTCGGAACGCCCTACGGAACGAGATGGAAGCGGAATGAGGTGCTGGCAATGACGAACGGCTGGACTCGGCGGGACTTTCTGCGGCGGTCGGCGGTGGCGGGCGCGGCGGCGGTCGGTGGGCCGGCACTGTTGTCGGCGTGTCAGGAGACGACCACCGGCGGCGAGAACGCGCTCGCGGTGGCCAAGCAGAACGGCTCGATCACGGTGGGGATCGCGAACGAGCAGCCCTACGGCTTCGCGGACGCCAGCGGCAACACCACGGGTGAGGCGCCCGAGGTAGCCCGCGCGGTGTTCACGGCGATGGGCGTGCCCGACATGCTGGCGCAGGTGGTGCCGTTCGACCAGCTGATCCCGGGGCTCAACTCCGCGCAGTACGACGTCGTGTCGGCGGGCATGTTCATCACCCCGGAACGGTGTAAGCAGGCTGCGTTCTCGGTGCCGGACTACACAGCTGGGACAGCTCTGCTTGTCCGCAGGGGTAACCCCAAGAGCTTGGCGGACTTCGACGACGTCGCCAAGAAGAACGCCTCGATGGCGGTGCTCTCGGGTGCGGTGGAGAAGGGCTACGCGCAAGCCGCAGGGGTATCCGGCGGGCAGTTCACCACGCTGGACACCCAGGACAATATGCTGCGGGCGGTCGCGGCGGGCAGGGTGGATTGTGCCGCGCTGACCGACATCTCGCTGCAGTGGCTGGTCAAGCAGAACCCCGGCCAGCCGGTCGAGGTCACCGCCAGCTTCACGCCGAAGGACGAGCGTGGCGAGGAGATCATCTCCGCTGGTGGGTTCGTCTT
>WHSY01000195.1:0-542 GCA_009379815.1 Pseudonocardiaceae bacterium | reverse complement strand
CACGAGAGCGGTAAGTGGCTGGAGATCGTCAAGGAGTTCGGCTTCACCGAGGCGAATGTGCCCCCGAAGGACCTGACCACGGCAAAGCTCTGCAAGGCTGCGTAGCGAGGGGGCAGCGTGCCAGACAACTTTCAGGTCATCTTCTCGGGCATCCTCGAGGGCCTGCCTACCACCATTTGGGCGACGCTCGGTGGTATCGGCCTGACGATCGTGCTGTCGTTGGTCGCCGGGCTTGGCATGCTGTCCCCGCTGTCGCCGGTGCGCTGGGTCGCCAGGACCTACGTGGAGATCTTCCGCGGCACGGAGGTGGTCCAGCTCTTCTGGATCTTCTTCGCGCTGCCGCTGCTCGTCGGCTTTCGGCTGCTCCCGCTGTTCGCCGGCATCGTGGTGCTGGGGTTGAACCACGGCGCCTACGGCGCGGAGATCGTGCGCGGCGCGGTGCAGTCGGTGCCACGGGCGCAGTACGAGGGCGCCCTCGCGCTCAACCTCGGTCCGGTCAGCCGGATGGCCCGGGTGATCCTGCCGCAGGCGGTGGTGGAGAT
>WHSY01000194.1:954-1369 GCA_009379815.1 Pseudonocardiaceae bacterium | reverse complement strand
GCTGCCCGCTCGCCGAGCGCGGGATCTGGGTGGGTGAAAGCGCGAACGAGCTTGGCGTCAACGAACTCCCGCTCCTTGTCCGGCAAATGATCAGCCACATTTCGTCTCTTGTGGACAGTGCAACGCTGCACGAGAGCCCGGTCGCCGAACACCTTCCGCACACCCTTGGCCAGGGCCTTGGCGCCGTCGAGGACGAACAGCATGCCACCGCTGGCGTCCAGGCCCCGCTCGACCAAGTCGGTCAGCAGCCCGGTGATGACCGTGGTGTTCTCCGTGTCGCCCTCATAGAGCCCGACCGGGACCTTGGTGCCATCAGCGGTGACGGCCAGCACGACCACCATCAGGTGCTCGCCGATGTGCATACCATCGATCATCATCGCCGCCACCCGCAGTTCGGACAGGTCGCGGGCCAGCA
>WHSY01000194.1:294-944 GCA_009379815.1 Pseudonocardiaceae bacterium | reverse complement strand
CAGCGCGGTCTCGGTGGCCTTGACGAACCGCCGCGACACCGCTGAGCGGCTCGTCGAACGCGACGTCGCCTCGACCCGCTCACCAACCGGCTCGCTACCGGCGGTGAACCGGCGCCCGGCCAACCCGGCCAGCATCCGATTCATCACGGTCTCGGCGAGCAGGTCATCGCCAGACAACGCGGCGAACGTCGAGAGCTCCACCTCCCGCCCATCGGTAGTGCGCGCCCGCGGCCGGTCCACCGGCACCCGGCGAGCGCCCAAGGTCACCGACGACCGAGCCGAACCATGCCGGCCCACCGTGCGTTCCGGATCATGCGCACCACGCGGACCCGCGAGATCGGTGATCTCGGCGCCCATCATCGCGGCCATCACCCTCAACCCGGTGGCCACGCTCATCGCCAGCAGCCCCTCCCGAGCCGAGGCGGCGGCCTCCCCGAGCGCGAGGCGCACCTCACCGGAAAGCTCTGACAACTGGCCCACGTCGTCTTTCGCAACGACGCGCAACCTCGATACCTTGCTCATGGCGGTCCCCTTCTTGAATGGGTCGACTTGGCGGTCGCCCAACACCTACCGCACGGCAGGCATCAGGCGGGGCACCGCCACCCCAAGTCCAACAAGCTCCGGGACAACCTCCCGATAGCAGGCCGATC
>WHSY01000194.1:0-284 GCA_009379815.1 Pseudonocardiaceae bacterium | reverse complement strand
CTCTGGGACAACCTCGCGAGCGGGTACCTGCTCGGTAGGACGAAGAAGATGAAGCTCGCCCTGTCGCTGGCGAGCCTTGCTACCGGTAAGAAGTTCAGCGCGAGCCCCGGCAACCTGGCCAAACAAGGTGCCAGTCTGGCATTGCAGCAGTCCCCGGAGCTGGGCAGGCTGGTTGATCTGCGAGGGCCGCTAATCGCCGCAGGCAAGACCGCCGCGACCGCGGCCCTGAGTCGGCAGGTCGAGTCGATCGCCGAGAACCTCGGCAAACGTGCGGACGCGTTAAG
>WHSY01000193.1 GCA_009379815.1 Pseudonocardiaceae bacterium | reverse complement strand
GGACCAGCTCTTCTACAACACCGGCATCTCCACGTACTTCTGGGTGGTCACCAACCGTAAGAGCCCGCAGCGGCGCGGCAGGGTCCAACTGGTAGACGCCAGGGACTACTGGACCAAGATGCGCAAGAGCCTGGGGGAGAAGCGCAAGGAGATCTCTCCACAGCAGATCGACGAAATCGTTCGTCTCTACGGCGGGTTCGAGGAGAACGAGCGGGTCAAGATCTTCCCGAACGAGGCGTTCGGGTTCCTGCGCGTCACCGTCGAACGGCCGCTGCGGCTGCGGTGGGAGGTCACAGCGGACACGCTTGCCGCCTTCGATGCGGACAAGAAGATCGCCAAGCTGGAGGATGGCGTCCGCGAGAAACTGCGCGCCCATATCGAGGGCTGGGCTGGCGCGCCGATCAACGACCGCGCGGAAGTCGAGCGGCGGGTCCGGGCGGTGATGCGGGATCTGGGGCTCAAGGGCAAGCCGCTGGAGCAGGCGATCATCGGCGCCCTGGCGGTCCGGGACCCCGACGCGGAACCGGTCACGGACCGCAAGGGCAACGCGGAGCCCGACCCCGACCTGCGCGACAGCGAGAACGTCCCCCTCCCGACCGCCCGTGTCACCTTCGAGGCCGACCCCACCGAACGTCTGCGCACCGTCGAGTACCGCACCGCCGCCAACGACTACATAAACAACGAAGTGCTCCCCTACGTCCCCGACGCCTGGGCCGACCACGACAAAACCAAGGTCGGCTACGAAATCCCCCTCACCCGCCACTTCTACAAGTACCAACCCCCACGCCCGCTGGCCGAGATCGACGCCGAGATCAAAGCGCTGGAAAAGGACATCCAAGACCTCCTTACGGAGGTGACCGAGTGAGCCTTGTCGGCGGTACACGCAGATGGCGAACTGTCCCCCTGAAACACGTTGCCGGGATCAACGAAAGAACACTTAGCGAAGACACGGACCCGGAGTTTGAGTTCCAGTATATAGACATTTCTGCAGTTGGGCGCGGTCATTTCGTTGCCGCGCGTCAAACGAATACATTCCGAGAGGCGCCTTTACGAGCCCGACGTCTCCTCCGGCGAGGCGATACTCTAGTTTCGACAGTGCGGACGTATCTTCGCGCTGTATGGACAGTAAAGGAAATGTCGGAGGACTTGGTCGCCTCTACCGGCTTCGCCGTCTTGAGCCCTCGGGACGGTATCAATCCCAGCTTTCTCTCGTGGTGGCTCCAATCCGACCCATTCATTGAGGAGGTGGTAGCGACCTCAGTGGGCGTCTCATACCCGGCGATCAATGCATCCGACCTCGGCAAGTTCCTGGTTCCAGTGCCAACGTCCGTAGAGCAGCGAGCGATCGCCGACTTCCTCGACGCCGAGACCG
>WHSY01000192.1:439-1380 GCA_009379815.1 Pseudonocardiaceae bacterium | reverse complement strand
ACGCTTACGGCCCTTGGTTTTCTTGCCCACGTCGTAACCGGCGCTAGCCGTGGGCACGGAGTCCGCGCCACGCACCGTCTGCGAATCGATGATCGCCGCAGTCGGCAACGGAGCACGCCCAGCACGAACGCGGACCAGGTCGCGCAGGGATTGGGGTCGTTCCACAATCCACCGGGGCTCCAGGCCATCCGCGTTCTCACACAGGGCGAATCCACAGTGACTTCGGTCCGCGAATGAGAATCGTTGGCTGCCACACCGGGTCGTGGCCGACTAGCCGCAAGGTGGGCAGACGTCGAAGCAAGCGGGGTAACGCGGTGGCCGCTTCCAACCGCGCCAAGGGCGCACCGAGGCAGTAGTGCGCTGCCAGCCCAAAGGCCAGATGCGGGTTGTGCTCCCGGTCCAGCACGAGGTCGTCGGGGCGTTCGAAGACAGCCAGGTCGCGATTGGCTGACGCGTGGGATGAGCAGGACCCGCTGACCGCTCCGGATCGGGGCACCCGCGTAATCGAGCCCGTCGCGAACCCAACGCACCGAGAGCTTGGCAGGCCCGTCATACCGCAGCAGCTTCTCGACCGCCCGTGGGGCCAGGGCTGGGTGCTGTCGCAGCCGCTCGAGCTGGTCGGGATGGCGCAGCAGCGCCAAGAGCCCGTTGGCCAGCAGGTTGGTGGTGGTCTCGTGCCCGGCGAACAGCAGCAGCACGCTGGCGGCGATGACTTCCTCGTCGCTGAGTCGCTGATCGCTCTGCTGCGTCAGCACTGAGCAGAGTAGATTATCCGCGGGCCGCCGCCGGAACTCCGCGATGAGCCCGCCGAAGTAGTCGGCCAGGTCAAGGAGTGCCCGGGCGGCACGGCCGTGGCGCCCCGGTTCGTCGAGTGCCCCGAACACTAGTGGACGCAGTGCGTCTGACCAGGTCTTGAACAGCCCGCGGTCCGCAGCAGGAAC
>WHSY01000192.1:0-429 GCA_009379815.1 Pseudonocardiaceae bacterium | reverse complement strand
AGGCAAAGGTCGAGACGAAGTCGGTGCTACCGGAAGTCTCCGCGTCAGCGACCAGGTCGTCAATCAGATCCTCGACCAGCTCCTCCACCCGAGGGGCGAGCCGCTGAACCGTCTTGGGAGTGAATCCCCGGTTGACGAGCCGACGCAACCTGGTGTGCTCCGGCGGGTCCATGAAGACCATCCAACGAGCGAGCACTGACCGCACAGCCCCCATCCAGTCGGCCGTCTGCTCGTCGCCGGGGTTTCGGGCGTCGAAGTAGGGCATGACGCGGTCCGACGACAGCCGGGGCGTCGCGAAACAGTGCGGTCACGTCGTGGTAGCGAGTACGATCCAGCTGTTGTGCCGCGCGTTCCAGTGCACGGGGTCGTGGTCACGCAGCCACCCGAAGTGGGTGTACGGATCTGACATGGCTGCTGTGGAGAGCAGGT
>WHSY01000191.1 GCA_009379815.1 Pseudonocardiaceae bacterium | reverse complement strand
TCTGGACAGCGTGCCGCCCTCTGCTGGTGACCGCGTTGTGGACATCTCGACACTCCTCCCAAGCGGGCGGGACGCTGGGTTTACCCTCCCGCGGCTCGGTTATGAAATCCCGCAAATGTGGATGCCTACTGTAGGCTATTTCCCCACGATCGTTCCAAGATCACGATACGAGTGAGGTGATGTGACGATGCCCCCGCTGCACGGCGAGCAGGGGCAGCGGCGCGGCCAGCACCAGCGCGCACACCGCGCCGACGGCGACCCCGGCGGGGATGAGTCGGGCCCGACCGTAGCGGTCGGCGACGCGGCCGATGACCGGCCCGAGAATGAACCCGGGGATGCCGTAGCCGAGCAGGGCCAGCCCGATGCCGAGCTCGCCGAGCCCGAACCGCTCGCTCAGATACACCCCGAGCCAGGTGTAGACCCCCGATTGCAGCACCGCGTTGATCAGGACGTAGGCGTAGGTCCGCCGGCCGCGCGCCGTGTCCAGCAGCGCCGCGTACCCGGCGGCCACCGCCCGCAGCGGGGGCGGAGTCTGCCCACCGCGGCGACGAGGAACAGCCCGTCCCAGCCGAGGAGCGGCTCGCCGAGCGCGCCGCCGGCCGTGCCGACCGCGATACCCCCGGCCATACCACCGAACAGCCACCCCAGCGCCTGCCCACGCCGGTGATAGGGATACAGGTCCCCGATCAGGGCCAGCGCGATCGGCACCACCCCGCTGGCCCCGATCGCCGTCGCGACCCGCATGCCGGTGAACCCCCCGGCGCCGGTGACCAGCGGGGTCGCCGCGGTCAACGCGGCGAACGCCAGCAGCGAGCCCAGGATCACCGGGCGGCGCCCGACCCGGTCTGAGAGCGGCCCCCACACCAGCGTCATCGCCCCGTAGGGCAGCAGGTAGGCCGGCACCGCCAGCCCGACGACTCCCGGCGAGGTCTCGAACACCTCGGCCAGCCGCGGCAGGATCGGCGCGATCATGAACGCCTGAGCGAAGATCAGAAACGCGGCCGCGGTCAGCAGCGCGAGCAGCCCGCGCGGCGCTCTCTGAGGGATCGACTGATCGGGCACCCTGCGTTACTCCTTTGTTCCTCAGCGCGCTACGTGCGCGCGGCCGGTGATGTCGGGCCTACCTAAGGGCCCCGCAGGCGCCGGGTGCGGAGACCAGCCGGGTGGGCCGGTCAGGGCCTGATGGGACGGGGCGGGCGGTGCTCGGGGCGCGCTTGAGCCCGAGCACCAGCGCCGCGCCGAGCCCGGTCAGCGCCGGCGCCGGCGGTTCGCAGCGCACCCATGACGCCCACCACCCGCTGCTGCGCGTCGAGGCGGGTAGGTACCGCGCGTATCGGGGGCGGACACTAGAACCTTGCCCCTAGGGAAAGGTCAACTGTGCT
>WHSY01000190.1 GCA_009379815.1 Pseudonocardiaceae bacterium | reverse complement strand
TCATGTCCGCCCCGACCTGGTAGGCCTCGTAGCCCTTGGTGTGGCGCCAGTGGGTGCCTGCGAAGTCGTAGTGCTTGATGACCGACATGAAGTACCGCGAGATGTGCTCGTGGGCGATGCGCTTAGCCTCGTCTGGGTCTTCGTGGCAGTACACGAAGTCCTGGAGCAGGGGCGGTCCCGGCTCAGTGCCGTGGTTCTCGCGGTGCAGATCCCGCCAGCGGGCGATGGCCTCGGCGTGCTGCTCGAATGGGTACTGCATGAACGTCATCATCTGCACTCCGAGCTTCGCGATTGCCGGGATCGAATCGGGCGACATCGCGACACCGAACAACCGGCCGTCCCACGAGCGGTCACTAGGCGCCGGACGTACGTCGACCCGCGGTTGCGGGTAGCAGGGTCCATCGTTTTCCACGTAGCCGTTGTGCAAACCGCGCATGATCATAGGTGCGGCCTCATCAAATCGCTCCCGCGCTTCGTTCATGTCAACGCGGAAGCCCTCGTATTCCAGCTTCGCCAGGCCACGACCCATCCCGAACAGCACGCGACCGTCCGACACGTGATCAAGCATGGTGATCTTCTCGACCACCCGCAGCGGGTCGTTCCACGGCAGGATGACCGCACCCGTACCAAGTTTCACCCGGGACGTCTTGGCCGCTACGTAGGACAGGGCCTGCACGTTGTCCGGACACATGGAGTACCAGTCGAAGTGGTGCTCGGCCGACCACACCGAGTCAAAGCCGTACTCTTCGGCCAGCACACCGAAATTGAGCTCCCGGGTGAAGACCTCCTCATCACTCAGGTTCTCGAAGCCGTTCTGAAATACAAGCAAAATACCGACGTCCATGACGCAATCTCCTTATTGTCGTACTATCACCGATCAGGTCGCGAGGTGCGTGACAGCTCCCGAACTCCTTCCCTCAATTGCTTCTCGAAAAGTACAATCGCCGCCGCCATACCCATCAGGGGCTGACGCGGGAACTCGGCGCGGCCCGACCGTGTGCTGATGCGGCACCGAATGAAGCCAGTAGGCCACCGTCGACCGCCACGGTTGAGCCAGTCATATAGCTGGCACCTGCTACCGAGACGATGACCCGGGCAATCTCGTCGACCGTGCCGGTCCGGCCGACCGGGATGGTGTCGACGATCTGTTGCCGGGCTCGTTCGCTCAACCCAGCAGTCATGTCGGTGTCCACGAATCCGGGAACCACAAGGTTCACCCGGATACTCTGCGGTGCGAGCTCGATGGCCAGCACCTGTGTCAACCCGCTCAAACCAGCCTTCGCCGCGCCATAGGCGGCATCGCCGGGGAAACCACGGAACCCCACCACTGCCCCGACGTTCACTATGGCGGCTCCCGCTGCCAGCCGGGGCGTCACCGCCCGGCATACCTCGAACGCCCCGGTGAGGTTGGTACGCAC
>WHSY01000018.1:42339-70218 GCA_009379815.1 Pseudonocardiaceae bacterium | reverse complement strand
TAGGTGGACGTCAGCGTGATGATCTTGCTGACGTCCACCTACGACCATCGCATCATCCAGGGCGCGGAGTCGGGCGACTTCCTGCGACGGGTGCACGAGCTGCTGCTCGGCGAGCACAGCTTCTACGACGACGTCTTCGCCTCGCTGCGCATCCCCTACGAGCCGGTGCGCTGGACGCAGGACATCCCCGAGGGCGCGGTCGACAAGACGGCCCGGGTGCTCGAGCTGATCGACGCCTACCGTACCCGCGGCCACCTGATGGCCGACGTCGACCCGCTGAACTACCGGCAACGCCGCCACCCCGACCTCGACGTGCTGCAGCACGGCCTGACGCTGTGGGATCTCGACCGGGAGTTCGCGGTCGGCGGCTTCGCGGGCCAGCAGCACATGAAGCTGCGCGACGTGCTCGGGGTGCTGCGCGACTCCTACTGCCGCAACACCGGCGTCGAGTACATGCACATCCTCGAGCCCGACGAGCGGTCCTGGCTGCAGGAGAGAGTGGAGCGCACCCACGACAAGCCCGAGCGCGCCGAGCAGAAGTACATCCTGTCCAAGCTCAACGCCGCCGAGGCGTTCGAGACGTTCCTGCAGACCAAGTACATCGGGCAGAAGCGCTTCTCGCTGGAGGGCAGCGAGACGATCATCCCGCTGCTCGACGCCGTGCTCGACAAGGCCGCCGAACACGAACTCGACGAGGTCGTGCTCGGCATGCCCCATCGCGGCCGGCTCAACGTGCTCGCCAACGTCGTCGGCAAGCCCTACTCGCAGATCTTCCGGGAGTTCGAGGGCAACCTCGATCCCGGACAGGCGCACGGCTCGGGCGACGTGAAGTACCACCTCGGCGCCGAGGGCAAGTACTACCGGATGTTCGGCGACGGCGAGACCAAGGTGACGCTGACGTCGAACCCGTCACACCTGGAGGCCGTCAACCCGGTGCTCGAGGGCATCGTCCGCGCCAAGCAGGACATCCTGGACAAGGGCCAGACGGGCTTCACCGTGGTGCCCGTACTGCTGCACGGCGACGCCTCCTTCGCCGGGCAGGGCGTGGTCGCGGAGACGCTGAACCTGGCGCTGCTGCGCGGTTACCGGACCGGCGGCACGGTGCACGTCATCATCAACAACCAGGTCGGCTTCACCACGGCCCCGGAGTACGGTCGGTCGTCGAAGTACTCCACCGATGTGGCGAAGATGATCGGTGCGCCGGTCTTCCACGTCAACGGCGACGACCCCGAGGCCTGCGTGTGGGTGGCCAAGCTGGCCGTCGAGTACCGGCAGGCGTTCGGCAAGGACGTCGTGATCGACATGGTCTGCTACCGGCGGCGCGGGCACAACGAGGGCGACGACCCGTCGATGACCCAGCCCGCGATGTACGACGTGATCGACGCCAAGCGCTCGGTGCGCAAGGTCTACACCGAGTCGCTCATCGGCCGCGGCGACATCTCGGTCGACGAGGCCGAGCGCGCGCTCAAGGACTACGCCCAGCAGCTCGAGCACGTCTTCAACGAGGTCCGGGAACTCGAGAAGTACCCGCCGGCCCCGAGCGAGTCGGTGGAGACCGAGCAGATCATCCCGACCGGGCTGTCGACCGGGGTCGACCGCAGCGTGATCGAGGCGATCGGCGATGCGCACGTGAACCTGCCCGAAGGCTTCAGCCCGCATCCCCGCGTCAAGCCGGTGCTCGACAAGCGGGCACAGATGGCCCGGGAAGGTGGCATCGACTGGGCGTTCGGTGAGCTGCTCGCCTTCGGCTCGCTGGCGCTCGACGGCCACATGGTCCGGCTGGCCGGCCAGGACTCCCGGCGCGGCACCTTCGTGCAGCGCCACTCGGTGCTCATCGATCGCACGACCGGCGCTGAGCACACCCCGCTGATGAACCTCTCCGAGGGGCAGGCGAAGTTCCTGGCCTACGACTCGGCGCTGTCCGAGTTCGCCGCGGTGGGCTTCGAGTACGGCTACTCGGTCGCCCACCCCGACGCGCTGGTCCTCTGGGAGGCCCAGTTCGGTGACTTCGTCAACGGCGCGCAGCCGGTGATCGACGAGTTCGTCTCCTCCGGCGAGGCGAAGTGGGGGCAGCGCTCCGACGTCGTGCTGTTGCTGCCGCACGGCCACGAGGGCCAGGGCCCCGACCACACGTCAGGGCGGATCGAGCGCTGGCTGCAGCTGTGTGCCGAGGGGTCGATGACGGTAGCGATGCCCTCGACCCCGGCGAACTACTTCCATCTGCTGCGCCGCCATGCCCTCGACGGGGTGCACCGGCCGCTGGTGGTCTTCACGCCGAAATCGATGCTGCGCCTGAAGGCGGCGGTCAGCCCCGTGGAGGACTTCACGCAGGGTCGGTTCGCCCCGGTGCTCGACGACCCCATGGTCGGCGATCCCTCGACGGTGCGCCGGGTGCTGCTGTGCAGCGGCAAGATCAGTTACGAGCTGAACACGGCACGCCAGAAGCGCGGTATCGACGACATCGCGATCGTCCGGGTCGAGCAGCTCTACCCGGTGCCGCAGCGGCAGCTGGCCGAGGCCCTCGACCGCTTCCCCCACGCCACCGACATCCGGTGGGTCCAGGAGGAGCCGGCCAACCAGGGCGCCTGGCCGCTCTACGGGCTGACCCTGCCGGCGCTGCTGCCCGACCGACTCGGTCAGCTGCAGCGGGTATCCCGTCGCGCGATGGCCGCACCCTCGGCAGGTTCCGGCAAGGTGCACGAGGTCGAGCAGCAGGAGCTCATCGACGGCGCCCTCGACTGACCGGCGTGTCCGCGCGGTTCGTGCTGTGTGCCCGTGCGTTCCGTACCAACGAGTGTCCGAGGAGGTCCCCGTGTACTTCACCGACCGGGGCATCGAGGAGCTCGAAGAACGCCGCGGTGTCGAGCAGATCAGCATCGTCTGGCTGGCCTCCCGGCTCCGCGAGTTCGTCGACGCCAATCCGGAGTTCGAGGGTGCTGTGGAACGCCTGGCCACGTTCCTGGCCCGCGACGACGCTGACGACTTCGACGACTGAACCGCGCGGCCCGCGGCCACTCCCGGATGCGCTACCAGGCGTAAGCCTCCGGCGCGGGTTTGGGGCCGTTCGGCGCTGGTGGCGGGAACAGTTCGTCGAGCCGGACGAGCACGTCGACGTCCAGCGGGATGTCGGCGGCGCGCAGCGAGGAGTCGAGGTGCTCGGTAGTGCGGGGGCCGACGATCGGCGCCGTGACCCCGTCCTGGTGCAGCAGCCAGGCCAGGCCGACGTTGGCGGGGTCCTCGCCGAGGTCCGCGCAGAGCTTCTCGTAGGCCTCGATGCGGTCCCGGTGCGTCTCGAGCGCCGTCGCCGAGCGACCACCGTTACCCCGGGAACCGCTGCCCTCACGCTGCTTGCGCAGCACTCCCCCGAGCAGGCCGCCGTGCAGCGGGGACCAGGGGATGAGCCCGATGCCGTATTCCCGCGCGGCGGGCAGCACCTCGAGCTCGACCCAGCGGGTCAGCAGGTTGTAGATCGACTGTTCGCTGACCAGACCGGAGAAATTCTGCCGCCGCGCGGCCTCCTGAGCCTGCGCCAGGTGCCAGCCGGCGAAGTTGGAGGAGCCACAGTAGATGATCTTTCCCTGCTGCCGCAGCACCGACATCGCTTCCCAGATCTCCTCCCACGGCGTGGACCGGTCCACGTGGTGCATCTGGTAGAGGTCGATGTGGTCGGTCTGCAGCCGGCGCAGCGAGTCCTCGCAGGCACGGCGGATGTTGAGGGCGGAGAGCTTGTGGTCGTTGGGCCAGTCCCCCATCGAACCGTAGAGCTTGGTGGCGATGACGGTCCGCTCGCGACGCCCACCGCCGGAGCCGAACCAGCGGCCGATGATCTGCTCGGTGATCCCCTCGCCCTTGCGCCAGCCGTAGACGTTGGCGGTGTCGAAGAAGTTGATGCCGTGCTCGTGGGCCCGATCCATGATCGCGTGACTGTCCGCCTCGGAAGCCTCCGGACCGAAGTTCATCGTGCCCAGGCACAGCTGGGAAACCGACAGGCCGCTACGGCCGAGCTGCGTGTACTCCATACCCCCAGCCTCGCACCGGTGACCGGACCCGACCACCGGGAGCCTGTGGACAACTCGTGAGTGGCGATACGAGCTATGGCTCGCATCGCCACTCACAGGGCGGTAGCCACGAACTCCTTCGCCAGGTCGGCGGGGACAGCGCGCTCCTCGGCGATGCGCCGGTTGAGCTCGGTGAGCTCCTCGGTGGTCAGCGCGGCGGACACCGCGTTGAACGCATCGACGCCGGCCTGGTCCAGCGCGCCCGAGCGCACCAGCGGCACGATGTTCTGCGCCGGGTACATCTGCTTCGGGTCGGCCAGCTCGACCCAGCCGTTCGCCTCGATGACGGGATCTGTCGTGAAGAGGTTGACGACCTGGGCCGCCCCGCTGCGCAGCGCCTCGATGGTGACCGGGCCGCCGGAGTCGGTGGAGATGACCCGCTGGAAGGTACAGCCGTAGATGTCGGCGATGGGCCCGGCCCACCGCTGCGGCCACTCCGCCGCCGCGCCGAGCACGAACCGCCCGCACAGCGGGGCGAGCTGGTCCATGCTGGTGAGCCCGAACTGCTCCGACGTCTGCTGCGTGACCACCAGGACGTCGGAGTCCTGCGCTTCGGAGTACTCCAGCACCTCGAGCCTTTCGGGCAGCCCCTGCTGCAGGGCCGCGTACACCTCGTCGGGAGCGGTCGCCGTGAAGTCGGGGTCGAAGGACTGCAGCAGGTTGCCGGTGTACTCCGGCATGACCGAGATCGAGCCGTCCTGCAGCGCGGCATTCGTGATCTCCCGGGTGCCCAGCCGGGGCCTGGTCTGCACCTCGGCGCCCGCCCGCCGCAACGCCTCGGCGTAGATCTCCATGAGCAGCACGCTCTCGGGGAAGTTCGCCGAACCGACCACCACCGAACCACCACCGTCACCGCCACCGTCACCGCCGGTGAGGGGGTCGGACGACCCGCACGCCGCCGTCGCCAGCACGGCGACAGCCGTGGTGATCAGAGCCAGGATGCGCTTCATCGCCTTCGTCCCTTCCGATCCGGCGCTGGTCGGCCCCGCCGTCCTCACGTCGCACCCGCAGCCGACGCCGCCAGCCGCAGTCCGTTGGGCACCACCAGGCGCTGCACGACGGCGAGCACCGTGTCCACCGCCACCGCCAGCACCGCGGTCACCAGCGCCACCGCGGCCACCTGCGGGTACTCGTTGATCGCCAGCCCGACCAGCAACGGCTCGCCGAGCCCGCCCACCCCCACGTACGCGGCCACCGTCACCGTCGCCACGACCTGCAGCGCCGCATTGCGCACGCCGCCCACCAGCAGCGGCAGCGACCCCGGGACCTCGGCCTGCCACAGCCGCTGCCACCCCGTCATGCCCATCCCGATCGCGGCGTCGGTGACCCGACCGTCGACGCTCTGCACACCCGCATAGGCCCCCGCGAGGATGGGCGGAACGGCGAGCACCACCAGCCCGGCGATGGTGACGAGCACCGGCGTGGACGGGCTGAGCAGGAACAGGAATGTCACCAGGCCGAGGGTCGGCAGCGCCCGCATCGCGTTCGCGGCGCCCACCAGCGTCACGCCACCGCGCCCGGAGTGCCCCACCCACAGGCCGAGCGGCACCGCGATCACCGCGGCGATCAGCACGACCCGCACGGTGAACCACAGGTGCTCACCGAGCCGCACGAGCAGGCCGTCGGGCCCCTGCCAGTTCGCGGGGTCGACGAGCCAGCCCAGCGCCTCGACGAGGATCACGAACCCACCCCCGCGTGCGCCCACGGGGTCGCCAGCCGGCGCAGGCCCACCAGCAGCAGGTCCACCACCAGCGCGAGCACCAGGGTGAGCAGGATCCCGATCACGATGGGCGCCGGGTACCGGAGCTGGAAGCCCTCGGTGAACAGCTCACCCAGCCCGCCGATGCCGATCAGTGCGCCGACGCTGACCAGGCTGATATTGCTCACCGACGCCACCCGCACCCCGGCGGCGAGCACCGGCACCGCGAGCGGGAGCTCGACGGCGACGAACCGCCGCGCCGGCCGGTAGCCCATCGCGATCGCAGCGGCCACGACGTGGCCGGGGACCGCGTCCAGGGCGTCTACCACCGGGCGCACCAGCAACGCCGTGGTGTAGACGGCGAGCGAAACCACCACGTTGGCGGGGCTGGTGATCGAGGTGCCCAGAATCCCCGGCATCACCACGAACAGCGCGAGCGACGGCACCGTGTACAGCACGCTCGAGGCCTGCACTGTCCCGGTTCGCAGCAGCGCGCCGCGGCGCGCCAGCGCGCCCAGCGGGAGCGCGACCGCGAGCCCGATCAGCAGCGGCAGGATCGCGAGGTAGACGTGCTCGCCCAGCAGCCCGAGCACCTTCTCCCGGTTGGTCGGGCTGCTCAGATACAGTCCGATCCCCCCGAGCATCAGGCCGCCCCGGGCCGGCGCTCGCGCAGCGCGGCGAGCACCTCCTCGGCCACGACCGCCCCCACCACGGCACCGCCGTCGTCGACGACCACCCCCAGCCCGGACGGCGACGACAGGGCCGCGTCCAGCGCGCCGCGCATCGGGGAACCGCTGCGGTGCAGCGAACCCCCGGCCCGCAGCCGCTCCTCGGTGACCGCGCCGCCCCCCGAGTCGGGCTCCAGCCAGCCGCGGGGCCGGCCGCCGGCGTCCACCGCGAGCAGCCACCCGTCGCACGGGGGCTGGTCGCCGAGGCGCACCAGCGGGAGGTCGTGCACCGGCAGCGCGTCGGAGTCCACGAAGGACAACCCGCGGTACCCGCGGTCCTTGCCGACGAACTCCGCGACGAAGTCGTCAGCCGGCTCGGCCAACAGTCGTTGCGGGGGGTCGTACTGGGCGAGTATCCCGCCCACGCGCAACACCGCCACGGCGTCGCCGAGCCGGATCGCCTCGTCGATGTCGTGCGTGACGAACAGGATGGTCTTGTCCAGCTCGTCCTGCAGCCGAAGCAGCTCGTCCTGCAGCCCGTCGCGGACCACGGGGTCGACGGCCGAGAACGGCTCGTCCATCAGCAGGATCGGCGGGTCGGCTGCCAGCGCCCGGGCCACCCCGACGCGCTGCTGCTGGCCGCCGGAGAGCTGGGCCGGGTATCGGTCGGCCAGCGCAGGGTCCAGCCCGACGGTCTCCAGCAACTCCGCGGCCCTGCGACGCGCCGCGCGCCGCGTGGAGCCGGTCAGCCGCGGCACGGTGGCCACGTTGTCGAGCACGGAGCGGTGCGGGAACAGCCCCGCCTGCTGGATGACGTAGCCGATGCCGCGGCGCAGCTCCGCGGCCGGGCGGCTCGCCACATCCTGTCCGTCGACGGCCACGACGCCACTCGACGGGTCGATCATCCGGTTGACCATCCGCAGCGACGTGGTCTTGCCGCAGCCCGACGGCCCCACGAACACCGTGATCTCGCCGTCCTGCGCCACGAGGTCGAGCTCGTCCACGGCGACCGTGCCGCCGTCGAAGCACTTCGTCACGGCCCGGAACTCGATCACTCCCCGAACTCCCTCATCGGAGCCTTCCGGTCACTGACAGCCGCTCGCCGGCCGCCGCATGCGGTCGCGACACCCTAACCCGTCACCCTGCCGGATACAGTCGGCTCGTGACCGGATCGACGCCCCCCGAGGGCGCAACTAGCAGGGCCACTCCCGGGCCGTAGGCACGTGCAGCGGGCCGAGCGACAGCACCGTGCGGAACTCCCGAGGCGGTACCGGCCGGGAGAACAGCCAACCCTGGTAGGCCTCCACCCCCAGGCCACGGAGCACGTGGAACTGGGTGGCGGTCTCGACCCCTTCGGCCACGCAGCAGCGGCCCATCGCTCGGGCCATGTCCACCACGGCGCGGGCCACGGCGAAGTCCGACGGGTCGACTCCCACCCCGGAGACGAAGCGCCGGTCCACCTTGACGATCTGGGCGGGCAGCTCCTTGATCCGGGCCAACGAGGAGTACCCGGTGCCGAAGTCATCGACGGCGAAGCGCACGCCTCGCTCGACCAGCTCGGCCATCGCGTGGCGGGTCCGCGAAGGCAGGTCGACCAGCGAGGTCTCGACCAACTCGAGCACCACCCGGTCCCAGGGAATGCCGCTCTCCGCGACGAGGGTGGCCACGGTATCGACGAAGTCGGGGTCACCGGGGGTCAGGCCGGCGAGGTTGACCGCGACCGCCGCCTGTCTGCCGTTGTACGACGGCCAGCCGCGCGCCTCGGCCAGCGCCGCGCGCAGCACCCACCGGTCCAGCTCACGCATCAGGTCGCCCTGCTCGGCCACCGGCAGGAAGACCTCCGGCGACAGCATCCCCCGCTCCGGATGCTGCCAGCGGATCAGTGCCTCGGCGGTGAGCACGGTCCCGTCCGCGCTTACCACCGGCTGGTAGTGCAGCGACAGCTCGTCACCCGCCAGGGCCTCGCGCAGCTGGCCCTCCAGCGCGACCTGGCGGTCGGCGGAGGCCATCAGCGCCGCGCTGGCCAGCGCCGCCCGCCCCGCGCCCTGGCACTTGGCCTGGAACATCGCGGCGTCGGCGAACCGCAGCAGGTCCTCGGGGCCCGAGGTCGAGCCGTCCGGCACCGCCACGCCGATCGCCGCGGACACCCGCACCAGCTGGCCCTGCACCGGCACCGCCGTTCGCAGCAGGCTGCCGACGGTGGCGACCAGCGCCTGGACACCACCGTGCGCCGTGGCGTCCGAGCAGATCACCACGTAGACGTCGCCGGACAGCCGCGCGGCGGTGCAGCGATCGGGCAGCCCGTCCTCGAGACGGCGCGCCAGCGCCAGCAGCAACTCGTCACCCGCGTCGTGGCCGAGCGAGTCGTTGACCCGCTTGAAGTTGTCGATATCGCAGAACAGCACGGCGAGCTCACCCTCGGGTTCGGCGAGCAGCTCGGTGAGGCGCTCGGAGACCGCCGCCCGGTTGGGCAGCCCGGTGAGCTCGTCGTGGGTGGCTTGGTGCTTGAGCGCCTCGGCCACCTGCCGTCGCTCGGTGACGTCGGCGAAGACGACCAGCAGGAACCGCTGGCCGTCGTCCTGCACCGACACCGACACGTGCAGCTCGCAGTACACCGGCTCGCCGTCGGCGCGTGCGAACATCCGCTGCGGCACCGAGAAGCTCTTGGCCCCCGGCCCGCCGTAGCCGTGCAGGGTGTCGAGCCGACCACGCTCAACGGGGTGGGTCAGCTCCGCGGCCGTCATCCCCCGAAGCCTCTCCAGGTCGTGGCCGAGCAACCCGCACAACGCATCGTTGGCATCGACGAGCCGGTCGGCGTCGTCGAAGATCCCGATACCGACGGGCATGATCGCTACCAGGTCGGCGAAGCGCTGGCTCGAGCGCTCCATCCGAGTCTCGGCCGCCCGCTGCTCGGTGACGTCCTGCGCGGTGCCCACCAGGCGGGGCCCGCCCGCAGGGTCGAGCATCATCGCGCCGTAGCAGCGGAAGGTGCGTACCGCGGCGTCGGGACGGATCACGCGGTGCTCGCACTCCACCGGCCGGTGGTCGACGGCCAGCGCACGCCACAGCTCGTCGGCCCAGCCGCGGTCCTCGGGGTGGACGAGCGACAGGTAACTCTCGTAGGTGGCTGCCGTCGACACGGGCACCCCGTAGAGCTCGCGAAGCATCGGTGACCAGCGCACCTCGCCGGCGGCCGGATCCCACTCCCAGGCTCCGATGCTCGCGACCCGCTGCGCCTCGGCGAGCCTGCGGCGCTCCTCGCGCAGCTCGCGCTCCATCGCGCGGGCCTCGGTGACGTCCTGCACGGTGCCCACGATCCGCAGCGCCTCGCCGCTCTCGGCGCGCTCGGCCCGCGCCCGGCACACGTAGCACGGGTCGCCGTCGCCGGGCAGCCCTCGGAACTCCACCTCGTGCGTGGTCCCACCGGCGTCGGCGAGCACCTGCTGCTCGAGCTCGAGCAGCAGCTTCCGGTCCTCGGGGTGGGCCATCTCCAGCGGGTTCGCCGCCGGATCGACGGAGCGGGCGTCGAAAATCTCCACCAGGGCGTCGCTGTAGGTCATCGCCCCGGTGACCGGGTCGCGGGTGAAGCTGCCGGTCCGGGCGATGCGCTGTGCCTCCAGCAACCGCGCCCGCTCGGTCGCGAGTTCGCCCTGCACCCGGCGCGCCTCGGTGACGTCGCGGATGGAGCCGGTGTAACGCAGCAGCCGACCCCGCCCGTCGCGCTGCGGCTGCGCCCGGGCGCTGATGGTGCGCACCTCACCATCCGGGCGCACCACCCGGTACTCGATGTCGACGGCCGCCCCGGTCTTCACGCACTCGCGCCAGTAGGCAGCCACCCGGCCGTGGTCGTCGGGGTGTACGACGTCGAGCACGGTGTCGGCACCCACGAGCCCGATGTCCCTGCCCACCCCCAGGATCTCGTAGTGGCCCGGCGACCACTGCGTCTCGCCGGAGAACGGGTCGTACTCCCACGAACCGATCTCGGCGACCCGCTCGACCTCGGTGAGCCTGCGGCGCTCGGTGCGCAGCGCATCGCCCGCCGAGCGCAGGTCGGAGACGTCGACCAGCAGCAGCACCAGCAGATCGCTGCCGGGCAGCGTCCAACGCACCACCCGTACCGGCACCGCACGCCCGTCCGGGCCGAGCAACTCGGCGTCGGAATCGGCGCCGACCAGCAGCCGGTCGGCCGGGAGGCCCACCAGCGAGCCGATGCGGCGACCGGCCAGCCGGGCGGCGGCGGTGTTGGCATCGATGACCACCCCGGAGTCGCAGACCAGCGCCGGGGCGTCGGGCAGCTCGATCGGTGTCGCCCACGGTGGCCCGACACCCGCGGGTGCGCCACCCGAGCCGGGCCCGGTGGCGCCGAGGTCCGTCGGCTCCGGGACGAAGCCGCCTCGCTGGGCACGGTCGGGCACGACACCACCTCTGCTGCGTCATCACATCGCGCAGGCGACGGTCACGCCGCGTCGCGGAAACGCCGGCGAAAACAACGCCGTCGCATATGCAACGCCCGGAACGGCGGAAGGTTATGGTCCGGACGGGTATCCGGTCACCCTTCGTGATGGTTCAGGTGATCCCGTCACGGTGCGCGGCCTCGGCGACGGCTTCGGCCACCGCGGGTGCCACCCTCGGGTCCAGTGCTTCGGGCACAATGTGGTCGACCGACAGCTGCCCGGCCGCGACGGAGACGATCGCGTCGGCTGCGGCGAGCTTCATGCCCTCGGAGATGTACCGGGCGTCGGCGTCCAGCGCGCCCTTGAACAGACCGGGGAACGCCAGCACGTTGTTGATCTGGTTCGGGTAGTCGCTGCGGCCCGTCGCGACCACGGCCGCATGCCGTGCCGCGACCTCGGGCGTGATCTCGGGGTCCGGGTTGGACAGCGCGAACACGATCCCGTCCGGCTTCATCGTGGCGACGACGTCCTCCGGCACGAGCGCGGACGAGACCCCGATCAACGCGTCGGCACCGACCAACGCGTCGGACAGCCCGCCGCTGCGCCCCTCCGGGTTGGTCTGGGCGGCCAGCCCCTCCTTGATCGGGTTGAGGTGGGTCCGCCCGGTGTGCAGGATCCCGCGGGAATCCAGCACCGTGACGTCCTTCACGCCGGCCGCGAGCAGGATCTTGGCGCATGCCACGCCGGCGGCACCCGCGCCGGTGATCACGATACGCAACCGGGCGAGGTCGCGGCCGAGCGTCAGGCATGCGCCGCGCAGCGCGGCGAGCACCACGATCGCGGTGCCGTGCTGGTCATCGTGCATCACGGGGCAGTCCAGCGCCTCGACCACGCGCTGCTCGAGCTCGAAGCAGCGCGGCGCCGAGATGTCCTCCAGGTTGACCGCGCCGAAGGTGGGACGCAGCCGCACCAGCGTCTCGACGATCTCGTCCACGTCGTCGGTGTCCAGTACGAGCGGGATCGAGTCGAGCCCGGCGAACGACTTGAACAGCGCCGACTTGCCCTCCATCACCGGTAGCGCGGCGCGCGGCCCGATGTCACCGAGCCCGAGCACCGCGGACCCGTCGCTGACCACGGCGACGAGACGGTTCGCCCAGGTGTACTGCGCGGCGAGGGTCTCGTCACCCGCGATGGCCCTGCTGACCTGGGCGACGCCCGGGGTATAGGCGGTGGCCAGCGCGCGCTGGTCGTGGATCGCGAACGGCAGCCCGGTGGAGAGCTTGCCGCCCTCGTGCGCTGCGAAGATCTCGTCTTCGGTGAGCCTGCGCCCGTTGGTGCCGTCGTCGGAGTAGGCAGCCACGTCTGTATTCCTCCTGCATAGCGGAGTAGATACCGGTGCCGGGCACCGGGATGCGACAACCTCGGCCGGGCGCGGTAGTCGCTGCCCGGCGGTACGGCGGCCACCGGCGCTGTAACGCGCCTGCCACGCGGGCCACCGGCGGCACCGGCGGGGGCGGCGCCAGATCATGGCGCCACCCCGGCGCCACGGCCGCTGGGTCGGTATCAGTGTCGCACCCGCGCGACGAGGTGTCAGCGACCACCCCGTCACGGTCGCGTCGCGACGGCGGCTCCTAGAGTCCTTGACGTGCAGGTCCGCGAGCTGGCCGTGCCCGGTGTCTACGAGTTCGCCCCGCCGGTGTTCCCGGACGACCGGGGACTGTTCGTCGCGCCCTACCAGGAGGATGCGTTCCGGGACGCCACCGGGCACGCGCTGCACGTCGCGCAGACCAACCACAGCGTGTCCCGCCGGGGCGTGGCGCGCGGTCTGCACTTCGCCGACGTACCACCCGGTCAGGCCAAGTACGTCTACTGCCCACGGGGCGCGCTGCTCGACGTCGCCGTCGATGTCCGCACCGGCTCGCCGACCTTCGGGCAGTGGGACGCGGTGCGGCTCGACGCCGACACCTACCGGGCGATCTACCTCGCGGAGGGAGTCGGGCACGCCTTCCTCGCGCTCTGCGACGGCACCGTGATGGTCTACCTGTGCTCGACGCCCTACGCGCCTGCTCGCGAGCACACGGTGAATCTCCGCGACCCCGCACTGGGCCTGCCCTGGCCTGCTGACGTCGAGCCGGTGCTCTCAGACAAGGACCGCGCCGCACCGACGCTCGCCGCGGCCGCCGACTCGGGCACGCTGCCTTCGTGGCAGGCATGCCAGGCGCGGTATGCGCAGTTGCGGGCGGGCGCCGTTGATTCACCGCGCCGTTGATTCACCGCGCCGGTTGATTCACCGCGCCGGTTGATTCACCGCGCCGGTTGATTCACCGCGCCGGGGACGGGGATCGTCGGCGCAGCAGCCGCGGGCCGGGCCACAGCCGCAACGGCACGGCACCGAGCACCTCGCAGGGGCCGAGTTCGCGGGAGTCGGTGGAGCCGCGAGGATTGTCACCGAGCACCCACCAGCCCGCGCCCCAGCGGCCGGTGACCCGCTTGACCGAGAGCCGGCCCGGTCGCGACGGCCAGCGCACCAGCACCACCGTGCCCGGGCGGAAACGGTCGCGGCGCACGACCAACACGATGTCACCGTCGCGCAACGTCGGTGACATCGAAGGGCCCCGCACCACCGCACGGCGCAGCGGCCGGTCGCCCAGCAAGGTGAGCCGTCCCATGAGTGGATCTCCTCCCCGCTGCTGGCGCACCTGTCCCGGGGTAAGGTCGCGACACGTCGGAGCATGAACCGTAAGGGAGGCACGATGCGACTGCCGTCGCGCATTCTTGACCGCTGCGGTCCGCGCCTGGAGGTCACCGCGCACTGCGACCTCCCGTGTGGCGTCTACGACCCGGCCCAGGCCCGTATCGAGGCCGAGTCGGTGAAGATGATCCAGGACAAGTACCAGTCCAACGAGGACCCGGAGTTCCGCGCTCGTGCCATCCAGATCAAGGAGGAGCGCGCCGACCTGGTCAAGCACCATCTGTGGGTGCTCTGGACCGACTACTTCAAGCCGCCGCACTTCGAGAAGTACCCGCAGCTGCACGAACTGTTCAACAAGGCCACCAAGGCCGCCGGCGCGACCGGCGCCAAGTCCTCGAGCGACCCGGCGACCGGACAGCAGCTGCTCGACTACATCGCCGAGATCGACAAGATCTTCTGGGAGACCAAGCAGGCCTCCTGACCGCAGACACGAACCGGGAGCGGGCATCCCGGAGCGAGGTCGCTGGACGCCGCTGGTGGCAGCTGTGTCCCGTGACCGAGCAGGTGTTCGCGCTATGCGGGTGTGCCGGAATCGGCACCTCGAAGTCCGACGTGTGCCGATTCCGGCACACCCGCGCGTAGCGACCCCCCACCCCGAAGCTGCCTCCGGGGCAGCGCCGCAGGTCACCGGGCCGCAGGTCACCGGGCCGCAGGTCACCGGGTGGTCGGCGGTCAGCCGGCTTGCCGGTCGCCGCTGATGTCACCGCCGTAGCTCCACCGGATCGCCGGCGGCGAGAACAGCAGCACCAGCACCGCGGCGCAGTACAGCCCGGCCGGAACGCCGTACTCCGGCTGCGCCGACGGCCCGGCGGCGTACCAGGCGACACCCAACAGCAGCAGCTGCGCCACCACGGCAGGGCCCCGTGCACCGTGGGCACCCCGCCACAGCGCGGTGCATGCGCCCAGCAGCGCCGCGCCGCAGATCGCGAACCACCCCGCCGTCGCGAGCGTCACGCCGAGCCCGCCGTATCCCGCGATCGCCCGCACCGAGAGCACCAGGGCCACCACGACACCGACGGTGCCCTGCAGCCCGACCATCCCGGCTGCCGCACGCACCACGCCGGGTGGCCCCGGATCGGGTGATGGTGGGTCGGACGGCACGGGGACCAGCGTAGGCGCGGCGCTACGCTGCCCACATGCGAGCCGTGCTGTTGGTCAACCCGCACGCGACCGCGACCACCCCCGCCGGTCGCGACGTGCTGACCCACGCACTGGCCAGCGAGCTGAAGCTCGACGTGGTGGCGACACGGTACCGCGGTCATGCCACCCACATCGCGCAGCAGGCGCGCGAAGAAGGCTACGAGCTCGTCATCGCGCATGGCGGCGACGGCACGGTCAACGAGGCGATCAACGGGCTGCTGGCACACGGTCCGGCGGCTGCCCCCGCGCTGGGTGTTGTCCCCGGCGGCCTGGCGAACGTCTTCGCCCGCGCGCTGGGCCTCGACCGTGACCCGGTCGAGGCGACACACCGATTGCTCATCGCACTCGAGGCCGGCCGCAGCCGCCGGGTGGGGCTCGGCAGGATCGACGGCCCAGCCCTGCACGCGGATCGAGCAGCCGGTACGTGGTTCGGCTTCAACGCCGGACTCGGTTGGGACGCCGATGTCGTGGCGCGGGTGGAACGCCACCGCGCCCGGGGCCGGGAGGCCAGCCCGGCCCGCTACGTCCGATCGGCGTTGCGAGCACACCTGCGGCTGATGCGCTCGGCCCCCCGGCTGACCGCCGCGCTGCCGCGCGGGCGCACCGAGCAGGGCCTACGGTCGGCCGTGGTGAGCAACACCGACCCGTGGACCTACCTCGGCAACCGTCCCGTGCACACCAACCCGAACGCCTCCTTCGACACCGGACTCGGGTTCTTCGCGCTGCGAAGCATGGCTCCGGCCACCGTGCTGCGCCACATCGGGCAGATGCTGCGGACGCACGCCGATCCGGCCGGCCGGAACCTCATCCGGCTCGACGACGTTGATAGTGTGCGGGTGCACTGCGACAGGCCGGTGGACCTGCAGGTCGACGGGGACCACTTCGGGCACCGCACCGCTGTGGAGTTCACCTCCGTGCCAGACGCCCTGTGTGTGGTGCTATAACCGGACGCTACGCTGGGTAACCAGCGTGGGCTTGCCTCTCTGAATCGTTCCGACGTGCCGGGAGGCAGGCCATGAGAAACGTTCGGATGGGTGACATAACCCACTGCGATTGCGGGTACCCCTTGACATCCCTGCCGATCGTGAAAGCATTCACAAGCCCTACGGGGCACCACAAATCCGAACGAGAACAGCGCGCTGACCTGCGCGCTCGACGAGGAGCAAGCACCATGGACTGGCGCCACCACGCGGCCTGCCGAGACGAGGACCCGGAGCTGTTCTTCCCCGTGGGGAACAGTGGTCCCGCTCTGCTGCAGATCGCCGAGGCGAAGACCGTCTGCCGTCGCTGCCCGGTTAGCGCCGAATGCCTGAGTTGGGCGCTCGCGTCCGGCCAGGATGCCGGCGTGTGGGGCGGCATGAGCGAGGACGAGCGGCGTGCGCTCAAGCGGCGCAACGCCCGTACCCGGGCCCGTACCGGCGCCTGATCCGCGTACCGAGCACGACGTCGAGGGGCCCGGCACCATATGGTGCCGGGCCCCTCGACGCTGTGCTGGTCGAACACCGTGCTGGTCGAACACCGTGTTCGTCACTCGACCACGGCGATGAGGTCGCCTCCCTGCACGACGTCACCCTCCGACACGGCAAGCGTGCCGATCGTGCCGTCGGCCTCGGCGAGGACGGGAATCTCCATCTTCATCGACTCCAGGATGACCAGGGTGTCACCGTCGGAGACCGTGTCGCCCTCGGCGACCACGATCTTGAACACGTTGGCCACCATCTCGGCGCGGATCTCCTCTGCCATCGCCTGCCTTCCTCGACGCGGGTCGCGCCCATCCAACCACGCCGCCCCGGTCCACCGGTTGCGCAGCCGCAGGCAGGTAGGGTGGTGACGCTGTCGCCACCAGGGATGCTCCGCTACCGCGGTGTGGCGCCGGTCAGGGGATGCGGTGGCGGTAAGGAAGGAGGCACGGCGTGTCGAAGAGTGCCCGCCAGAAGCGTGATCGCAAGAAGAAGGCGGCCAACCACGGCAAGCGCCCGCACAGCTGAACGGTGCGGCGGGCTCGTACCAGCCCGCGGGCCCGCGGGACCGCCGGTCAGCGCTTGCGCTGCGCTCCGGTCGCGCTGCGTACCTCCACGACGGCCTCGCCGTCGGCGGTCTCCACGGTGACCTCCGCCGCCTGCACCGTGATATCGGCCTGCTGCACCACGATCTCGCGGATCGACTCCCGCAACCGCTCGCGCAGTCCGTCCGGTGCGTGGTCACCACCACATTTGCGGGCCAGCAACGTCTTGAGGTGCTCCTCGAGACCGTACTCCTCGAGGCACGGCCCGCATTCGTCGAGGTGACGCCGTAGCTGCTCGCGATGCTCCGGATCGCACTCGTTGTCCAGGAACATCCACACCTCGGCAAGTACCTCGCCGCAGTCGGTGTCGTGCGGCTCGCCGCAACTCACGACGTCACCTCCTCACCGCGCAGGAAGCCACGGTCGCGGGCGACATCGGCGAGCAGCTCGCGCAGCTGCCTGCGCCCGCGGTGCAGTCGAGACATCACGGTGCCGATCGGGGTCCCCATGATCTCGGCGATCTCCTTGTAAGCGAATCCCTCGACGTCGGCCAGGTACACCGCCATGCGGAACTCCTCGGGCAGCTCGCCCAGCGCCTCCTTGACGTCGGAGTCGGGCAGCTGGTCCATCGCCTCCATCTCGGCCGATCGAAGTCCCGACGAGGTGTGCTGCTCGGCCTTGGCCAGCTGCCAGTCCGTGATCTCCTCGGTGGGCTGCTGTGCCGGCTGGCGTTGCCGCTTGCGGTAACCGTTGATGTAGCTGTTGGTCAGGATGCGGTACATCCACGCCTTGAGGTTGGTGCCCGCGCGGAAGGAAGCGAAGCCGTTGTAGGCCTTGAGGTAGGTTTCCTGCACGAGGTCCTCGGCATCCGCCGGGTTCCGTGTCATCCGCAACGCCGCAGCGTAGAGCTGGTCGAGCAGCGGCATCACGTCGCGCTCGAAGCGCGCGGTCCGCTCCTCGGGGGTCTCTGCGGCATCCGTACGCTGCGGGGTGTCCTCACCCGCGTGCACGGAGCCGCCGACTGGGGCGCCTCGCACCGGTCTCCCTTCGCGCCGTGCGGGACGATCAGCGTGGCCCGCACTGGCCGGACGAGCCCCGGCGTGGTCGTCCATCGCCGGGTCCGCGTGGGTCACCGTCGAGCCTACCGGTCGCGCCGCAGCACGGCAGGGTGACACCGCGTCACGGACCGAACGGCCGCCGGGGGCGCTCGGACGTGACGCGCGGTCAGGCGATGCGGGGCGACGCTGCACTGTGCTCACCACATCGGGTCCAACACGGCCGGCGACGGCGGAATTCCGGCCCTTGGGTGTGAGTGGCACGAGTCAAGGCACACTCGACGGCAGCGAATCCAGGGGCCAGGTGTGATCGCTGTCGGGCGAGTCGAGCCAGACCCACTGGTGCTCACGGGTGACGGTGAGTCCGAAGCGATCCCAACCTGGCTGGCCCAGCTCTTGCCACAGGGTGTGCGCGTTCTCCACGGCACGCCACAGCAGCGTCGGGCCGGCTTCGCGAACCTGCCGGGTGTCGTTGTCGGTGTATTCGCTGACCTCGCACCAGGAGCCGTCCGCGCTGGTGAGAAGCACATCCGCAGGATGGCCGGTCTGCTCGTCGAGGATATGTCGGCACGGACAGCTGCGCGAGGAACCAGGCGACCAGGTTGTCCCACGGGCGGAGAATGTCGAGGTCGGTGGTGCGCACCACTGCGGCGTCCCGGTCGCGAGCCACGGGCTCACCGTCGTCGGTCGGCGTCGCCGGCCGAACGTCTTCGGATCGCAGTGCCATGAACCCGGCCCAGCTGCGGTCGAAGCGACCCTCGGCGCGGTCGGAGCGGCGCTGTAGCAGGACGATGTTGCCGGCGTGGACGGGATCGACCAGCTCGTCGTCGATGTCGAAGGAGAAGGCGTGGGTATCGCCGAGGCGGTGGGCCAGCAGCGCAGCGTTGTAGCCGGTACCGGTCACGATCTCCAGGACGTCGTGCCCGTCGTGGACGTCGAGTGCCTTCAGCATGCGGGTCATCAGTCCCGGGGTGCTGGTCGACGACAGTCCCACGACTCCACTGCCCCACGAACCGGTGGCCTCTCCGATCTTGGTGAACAGTGCGCGGTTGGAGTAGATGCGGTCGTGCCATGCCGGGTCGGTCGCGTTTCGGGTCAGCCAGTCACCGGTGACGGGGTCTTGCTCGTAGAAGACGGGCACCAGCTCGTGGCGGGGGATCGCGCGGACCGCGGCGACCCATTCCGGGGAGTGCAGCTTTCCGGCCGCGATCAGCTCGTCGGCGAGCGTTGCCGCTCGATCGGTCCAGTCGTTCACGCTGCTCCCTGCGCGAGGAGATCGGCCATGGTCTCGGTCAACGGCACCTCGGCCACATCCTCCAGCCAGCCGTACTGCCCACCGGGGTTGACCTCCAGGAAGACCCACCGGCCCTGTGGGGTGATCACGAAGTCGAACGCGCCGTAGACCAGACAGAGGTCGTCCATCACCGCGAGCACGCCGCGCCGCACTACGGTCGGCGGGGTGATCCGCTCGTAGCTCAGCGCGTCGTAGTCGGCTCGCCAATCGACGCGGGCCGCGTGGCTGCCCGCACGGATCGCCACCACGTACACCTGCCGGCCGATCACGATGACGCGGGCTTCGTGCTGTTTGGGTGACCACCGCTGGAACTGGTGCGCGGTGGCCTCAATGCCCCGTAGGTCGCCGAGGTCGGACCCGCTGAGGCGTCGGGTCAGCGCGACCCGCCGCCCGCCCTGCTCGCAGATCGCGGGCGCGCCGAACATCTTGGTCACCACACCAGCAGGTCCGGAATCCCTGACGAATCGACGCACCGCCGCAGCGTCATTGCTGACCAGCGTCGCCACGACACCCACGCCGGCTACGCCGGCGTCCAAGGCTGGATCGAGTCCTCCCGCGATGCCCTGCACCGACGCCGCTCGCCGTATCGCCAACGCCGCCCTGCACACGTCCCCTCTTGCCTGGCGAGGTCGCTGACCAGCTGGTGGCCCGGCGCTAGGCACGCGACCGCAATGCGAACGTCCTGGATACCGTGGACATGACGGTGGCCGTGTGGGACGGCGCCGCCTCCGGTGTGGGCACGGGGGCACCGCCGACGTCGTGGACGCCGCCCGCGACCGCGGCATCAGTGTCACAGTGATCTGGCCGGAGGGCGCCGAGCGAGGGCTGAAGCTATTCGAGGGGGCGTAGCCGCCGTTCCAGCCACTCGCCCACCGCCCGCCCGACGCTGGCCGCGTCGGTGCCCAGCGTGTGGTCGCCGGGCACCAGCACCACCTCGCGTCCCGCCGCGGGCTCCGGGCGGCCGAACGGGTCACGCTCGCCCTGCACCACCAGGGCCGGCACGTCGAGCCCGTCGAGCTCGGGCATCCGGCTGCGCTCGGGTCGGCCGGGCGGGTGGACCGGGAACGCGAGGCACAGCACCGCCGCCGCGCCCCCGTCGGCGGCGGTGCGGCAGGCCACGCGGGCACCCGAGGACCTGCCGCCGAAGACGAGTGGCAGGTCCGCGAAGATCCCGCCGGCAAGCTCCTCGGCGACCGCCAGCCAGGCCGCGTCGAGCTGCCGTGCCGGCGCCGGAGCACGCCGGCCCGCGACCCGGTAAGGCTGCTCGACCAGGGCGACGTGCACCCCGACCTCCACCGCGGCACGGGTGGCGGCGACCAGGTCGGGTGCCTTAGTCCCGCCGCCGGCGCCGTGGCCGAGCAGCAGCGCCGCGCGACCCTGCGGGCAGCAGTGCAGCTCGGCGCGCGCCGGACCGTGCCGGGTGTCGACGGTCAGCGTGGTCATGGCGCCGAGTCGAGATCGAGCAGCGCGGGCTGGTCGGGCTCCTGAGGCGCGAGCAGCTCGGGGCCGTTGCGGTGCACGTTGTTGACCGCCGTCGATACCTCACGCAGCTCGAACCCGTCGAGCACGGCCGGTGACGGCGGGCCGAGCAGGGCGCCGGGATCGCGCGAGTCCGGATCCAGCCAGTCCGCCCAGCACGCCGCGGGCAGCACCAGCGGCATCCGGTCGTGGATCGCGGCGAGCGGACCGACCGCGTCGGTGGTGACCACCGCGCAGCTGACCAGCGGGGGCTCGTCGGAGTCGGCGCCTGCCGGCCGCCAGGTCGCCCACAGCCCGGCCAGCGCGACCACCGACCCGTCGGCGGGGGTCAGGAAGTAGGGCTGCTTCGCAGCGCGCTCCCGCCGCTGCCACTCGAACCAGCCGTCGGCGGGCAGCAGGCAGCGCCGGCTCGCCAGCGCGGTGCGAAACGCGGGCTTGGTCGCAGCGCTCTCGGCCCGCGCGTTGATCATCCGCGAGCCGACCGAGGGATTCTTGGCCCAGTGCGGGACCAAACCCCAGCGCATCACCCGGACACTGCGCTCGGTGCGGTCGGGATCCGGCGTCCGATCCGCGTCACGGGGGTGGCGCGTCACCACGGCGAGCACCGGTTTGGTGGGCGCGACGTTGTGGTCGGCGCCGGGGGCCTCGTCGCCGGTGGCATCGACGGCGTCGAACTCGGCAGCCAGCGTCGCCGGATCGCGGGTGGAGGCATACCTGCCGCACATGGGCCCATCCTGGCACGCAGAGCCGACTCGCGTGGGTGCGCGATGATGGGGCCATGACGACACCGACCCGGGCACCGTGGCCTGCCCCGGCCGCCGCCGGACCCGTCCGTGCCACCGTCACCGTTCCGGGTTCGAAGTCGATCACTAACCGTGCACTGCTGCTGGCCGCACTGGCAGGCACCGGCGGAGCGCTGCGAGGAGCGCTGCGCAGCCGTGACACCGACCTGATGGTCGCCGCGCTACGCGCGATGGGGGTCGGCGTCGAGCAGCACGGTGACACCGTGACCGTCGGAGCGCACGCAGGGTTGCGCGGGCCGGCGACGGTGGACTGCGGGCTGGCCGGGACGGTGATGCGGTTCGTGCCACCGCTGGCCGCACTCGCCGACGGGCCGGTGCGCTTCGACGGCGACGCCCGGGCGCAGCAGCGGCCGATGCGCACGGTGCTGGCCGCGCTGCGCGCGCTGGGCGCACGCATCGACGGCGACGGGCTGCCGTTC
The DNA here is from genome assembly GCA_009379815.1 of Pseudonocardiaceae bacterium. Classification (GTDB taxonomy): domain Bacteria; phylum Actinomycetota; class Actinomycetes; order Mycobacteriales; family Pseudonocardiaceae; genus WHSY01. The sequence continues at coordinate 48,452 of WHSY01000018.1, read as the reverse complement.
GTGCTGCACGGCACGGGATCGCTGCCCGGCGGGGAGGTCACGCTCGACGCCTCGGGGTCGTCGCAGTTCGTCTCCGGACTGCTGCTGTCCGGTGCCGGTTACGACAAGGGCGTGGCCGTCCGCCATGACGGCGAGCCCGTCCCGTCACTGCCCCACATCGAGATGACCGTGCAGCTGCTGCGCGGCGCCGGTGTCGACGTCGACGACTCGGAGCGCGACACCTGGCGGGTGACCCCCGGCAGGCCGACCGGCAGGGACTGGGATGTCGAGCCCGACCTGTCCAACGCGACCGTCTTCCTCGCCGCGGCGGCAGCCACCGGCGGCGAGGTCACCGTCCGCGGCTGGCCGGAGCGCACCAGCCAGGCGGGCGACGCCATCCGGCCCGTGCTGGAACAGCTGGGCTGTGCGGTGGAACGGGATGCGCGCGGGCTGACGGTGCGCGGCCCCGACCGCCTCGACGGCATCGACGTCGACCTGCACGACGTCGGGGAACTGACGCCGACCGTGGCTGCGCTGGCCGCCCTGGCCACCAGACCCTCCGTGCTGCGTGGCATCGCCCACCTGCGGGGGCACGAGACCGACCGGCTGGCCGCGCTGGTCACCGAGATCACCGCGCTGGGCGGCGACATCCGCGAGGCCGGTGACGGGCTGGCCGTCTCACCCCGCCGGCTGCGGGCCCCGACCGGGCGGCCGTGGGGCGCCTACGCAGACCACCGGATGGCCACCGCGGGCGCGATCCTGGGGCTCGTGGTGGCCGGCATGACCGTCGACGACATCGGCGCGACCACCAAGACCCTGCCCGGCTTCCCCGGGATGTGGGACGCGATGCTGGCGGGCGGGCCGGGCGCAGCTCCGTGAGCCGGGAGGCCGACCGCTTCGACGAGTCCGACGTCCGCGTCCGGGCGGGGCGGGGCGGCTCCCGGGCGCGCACCAAACGCCGTCCGGACCACACCGACGCGGTGACCGGGATGGTCGTCACGGTCGACCGCGGCCGGTGGACGTGCGTGCTGCACGGCGACCCGGCACACCGGGTGACGGCGATGCGGGCGCGCGAGCTGGGCCGCACCCCGGTGGTGGTCGGCGACCGGGTCGGCCTGGTCGGCGACCTGTCCGGCGCGACCGACGCGCTGGCGCGCATCGTGCGCGTGACCGAGCGCAGCAGCGTGCTACGGCGCACCGCCGACGACACCGACCCCTACGAGCGGGTCGTGGTGGCCAACGCCGAACAGCTGCTGGTGGTGGCGTCGCTGGCCGACCCGCCGCCGCGCACCGGCCTGATAGACCGCTGCCTCGTCGCCGCCTACGCGGGCGGGCTGAAGCCGGTGCTGTGCCTGACCAAGCGCGACCTCGCGGCGCCGGACCGGCTGCTGGAACGCTACGCCGCGCTGGACCTGCCGGTGCTGCTGACGCAGCCCGACACGCCGGCGGAAGTGCTGCGGCAGCGCCTGGCCGGTCGATTGTCCGCCCTGGTCGGCCACTCGGGTGTGGGCAAGTCCACCCTGGTCAACCGTCTCGTGCCGGACGCCGCGCGCGCCACAGCCGAGGTGAGCGCCGTCGGCAAGGGGCGGCACACGTCGAGCTCGGCGGTGGCGCTGCCGCTGCCTGGCGGCGGGTGGGTGGTCGACACGCCGGGAATCCGGTCCTTCGGACTGGCGCACGTCAGCACCGACGACGTCGTCTCGGCCTTCGGCGACCTCGCCGAGGCGATCGGCGACTGCCCGCGGGGGTGTCGCCACCTGGGGCCGCCCGCCGACCCGGAGTGCGCGCTCGACGAGCTGGCCGGTGCCCCCCACTTACGGGCGCTGTCGGTGCGGGCCCTGCTCAGCGCGCTGTCCGAAGCCGGTTGAGCACTATTCGCGGCGGTCCTCCCGGAACCGTCGCACCGAGCGGTACAGGGCACGGGCCCGGACCAGGCCCCCGTGCCGCCCGGGCAGCTCGAGAACGCGCTGCCGCAGCGTCGCGGGGCGCGGTGGCGCGGCGGCCGGCCGCGATGCCTCGCGCTCGACCAGCGTGCGGACCGCTGCGAGCGCCGTGTCGAGCAGGTCGGAGTCGGTGACGTCGTCGGGTTGCGCGGTGGCACTCTCGTCGGCGGGCAGCAGGTCGTCGAGGTCACCGACGACCCGGTAGCCGGCCTGTGCCAGCTCCGTCACGATCCGCCGGGACCGCTCGCGGACCCATCCGAGCTCCCCGGCCGGCAACCCGATACGAGCGACTCCCCCCGGCCGGCGCGCCAGCGCGTCGACGAGGTGGCGGCGCACCGTGCGCTCGTAGACCGCCCACGGCGTGCCGGGATCGAGCGTCAGGTTGATCCGCCGCAGCAGGTGCGCCTCCGCCGGGCCCAGCGAGGAGTTGGGCGCGTCCGGGGTGGGGTCGGCGGTGGCGGGATCGATGCCGAGCAGCGTCGCGAAGCGGTCCCACAGTGCCTCGGGCGGCGCACCGCGCGGCGGGACCGTCACGACGTGCACCCGCTCGGGGGGCAGCGCGCCCGCCCACCGGCGCAGCACCTCCGGCGCGTCCTGCATCCGCCAGAACAGGTCACCGAGCCAATGGTGGTCGCCCTCGGGCCGCACCGCGTCGAGGAACTCGCCGAAGCGCAGCGAGTGCCTGTTCTTCAGGTCCTCCTGCCACACCGCGGGCAGCTGCCGGGCCAGGTCGCGCACCGTGCACACCACGTGCACCTCGGCGAAGCCCAGCTCGGCGTGCGCGCGGCCGATGCGCGGGGCATCCATCGGCGCGAGCAGCTCGTGGGAGATGACGGCGGTGCCGGGCCAGCCGCGGACCTGGCCGACCAGCCGATCCCATGCCCCGGGCACGTCGGGATTGACGGGCCTGCCGTTCGGGCCGCATTGCAGGTCCATGGTGGCGTGGAAGTGCGACGTCGGCTCCGCACCCGGATAGAGCACGCCGCGACGGCGCAACGCAGCACGGTTGCGCCACAGCACATCCTGCAGGTACGTCGTGCCCGTCTTCGGCGTACCGACGTGCAGCAGCAGCACCGTCACGGGGTGCGAGGATAGAGCAACCGCTCAGCGCATGTGCGGGTAGCTGTGGTCGGTGGGTGGGTCGAAGGTCTCCTTGATCGCCCGCGGGCTGACCCAGCGCTGCAGGTTGAACAACGAACCCGCCTTGTCGTTGGTCCCCGAGCCTCGCGAGCCACCGAACGGTTGGCGGCCCACGATCGACCCTGTCGGCTTGTCGTTGACGTAGAAGTTGCCCGCGGCGAACCGCAGCGCCGCCTGGGCCTGCTCGAGCGCGGTGCGATCGGTGGCGAACACCCCACCGGTCAGCGCGTACGGGCTGGTGGCGTCGACCAGGTCGAGGATGTCGCGGTAGTCGCCGTCGTCGTAGACGTACACGGCGAGGATCGGGCCGAAGTACTCGGTGGCGAACACCTCGTGCTTCGGGTCGGCACCGACCAGCACGGTGGGCGACACGAAGTAGCCCACCTCGTCATCGCAGCCGCCGCCTGCCAGTACCTCCAGCGACGGGTCGGTCGCGACCCGGTCGAGCAGGTCGCGATGCTTGGCGAACGCACGGGCGTCGATCACCGCGCCGCCGAAATGCGAGAGGTCGGCGATATCGCCGTAGGAGATCGTCGCGGTCCGGTCGGCGAGCTCGTCGCGCAGCCCGCCGCCCCACAGCGACCGGGGCAGGTAGGCCCGTGACACCGCGGAGCACTTCTGTCCCTGGTACTCGAAGGCGCCCCGGACCAGCGCCGTGGCCACAGCGGACCGGTCGGCGGAGGGATGCGCGACGACGAAGTCCTTGCCACCGGTCTCGGCGACGATGCGAGGGTAGGCCCGGTACCTGTCGAGGTGCTCGGCAACCGTGCGCCACAGCAGCTGCAGCGTCCGCGGCGAACCGGTGAAGTGCAGCCCGGCGAGGCCTGGGTCGGACAGTGCCACCTCGCTGACCGCAGCACCGTCGCCGGTGACGAGGTTGATCACGCCGGGCGGCAGCCCGGCAGCCTCGAGCAGCCGCATCGTGTAGTGGGCGGCCAGCTGCTGGGTCGGGGTGGGCTTCCACACCACGGTGTTGCCCATCAGCGCCGGGGCGGTGGGCAGGTTGGCAGCGATCGCGGTGAAGTTGAAGGGCGTGATCGCGGTGACGAAACCGTCCAGCGGGCGGTAGTCCATCCGGTTCCACTCCCCCGGCACCGAGTTCGGCTGCTCGGCGAGGATGCGGCGGGCGTATGCCACGTTGAACCGCCAGAAGTCGGCGAGCTCGCACGCCGCCTCGATCTCGGCCTGCTGCACCGACTTCGACTGGCCGAGCATGGTCGCAGCGTTGAGGGTGTCGCGCCACGGCCCCGACAGCAGGTCTGCGGCGCGCAGGATGACGGCGGCTCGCTCGTCGAACGGCAGGTCACGCCAGGCCGGGGCGGCGTCCTCGGCCGCGCGCACGGCGTCGGCGACGTCGGCGCCGGTGGCCTGTGCGCAGCGGCCCAGCACGTGGGCGTGCCGGTGCGGCGCGACGACGTCGAAGGGCTGTCCGGCAGCCATCCGCTGCCGGCCGCCGATCGTCAGGGTCAGTTCTGCCCGCTCGCCGGACAGCTGCGCGAGGCGACGGGTCAGCATGCCGCGCTCCGGGCTTTCCGGGGCGTAGCTGCGGGCCGGCTCGTTGCGCGGGACGGGCGTGGAGGTGATCGCGTCCATGACTGCCTCCAGGGGTGCACGAGATGCGGTAGCGCCATCGTGACACCGCACCGCCCCGCCCGGGAGTGTCCCGCCTACATGAGCTCGAGCAGGAAGGACAGCTCCTGGGTGGCGTACCAGGCCATCTCGTGGTCCTCGGCGTCACCCAGCGCGAACTCCGCGTCGGGGTCACCGAGGTCAGCGGCATCGACCACGCCGGCCGCGGTCCGGACCGCGGGCTCGGCCTCGGACACGTCGACGTGGACGGCGGCGACCGCCCGCACGGTCACGGGGCCCGGCAGGGTGACAGCGGCGTCGTCGAGATCCGGGCGCAGTGCCACCCCGTCCAGGTCGGCCGCCACCACCGCCCGCCGCGGCATCGCCTCCGGGTCGGCCTCGAGCTCTGCCGACAGCAGCCGCAGCGACGCGCGGGCCGCCTCCATCATCGCGGCGTACTCCAGCTCCTCGGTGTCACCGGCCGCGTAGGACTCCCGCAGCATCGGGGTCAACGCGAACGCGATGCCCGACTTCGGCGACAGCTGACCCTCGTCGAGCAGGGTGCGCAGCATGGGCACCGTCGCGGGCAGGTAGACCCTCATTCGGGCGCGTCCAGCGCCGACAACCGGTCGGTCATACCCTGATCATGGCACGTCACGGGGTACGGGGCCGCACCTGCCATGCTGGCCGGGTGTCCCCGCCAGCCGAGCCCGGGCCACGGTCGCGCCCCAGGCCGCGAGACGCCTTCGTCACCGTCTACGGTCGCAAGCCGGTGCTCGAGGCGCTCGCCGACCGTGCCCTGACCGTGGCCAAGGTCCTGGTCGCCGACGGGGCACGCGGGCAGAGCCTGGACGAGATACTCGACATCGCCGACGCGCGAGGGGTGCCGGTGCACCGGGTCTCGGCGCACCGGGTCAAGGTGCTCGCCGGCAACGGTCGTCACGACCAGGGCGTGCTGGCCGACGTGCTGGCCAAGCGGATGCGCCCGCTCGACACCGCGCTGCCTGCCGGGCGCACGTCCGGGCCTGCGGGGCTGCTCGTGCTGGACCGGATCACCAATCCCGCCAACGTGGGCATGATCCTGCGTACCGCCACCGCGGCCGGGCTCGACGGCGTCGTGCTGCCCCGGCGCGGCACGCCGTCGATCGACCCGCTGGTCGTCAAGGCCTCGGCCGGGGTGGCATTCCACGCGCCGGTGCTCCGCGCGGCGACCGCGGAGGGGGCATGCCGCCAGCTGGCCGAGGCCGGTTTCGCCGTCCTGGGGTTGTCCGGGTCGGCTCCGGATGCGAGGTCGCTGTACCGCGACGCGCCCCCGCAGCGGACCGCGTACGTCCTGGGTAACGAGACCACCGGGCTGTCGGAGCCGGTGCGCCGCGAGCTGACCGGGTGGGTGTCGATCCCGATGGCGGGCGGAGTGGAATCGCTCAACGTGGCCAGCGCGGCCGCGGTCGTGTGCTTCGAATGGGCCCGGCAGCAGCGCCA
>WHSY01000018.1:16098-42329 GCA_009379815.1 Pseudonocardiaceae bacterium | reverse complement strand
ACGGCCCAGGCGCCGCCGTCCCCGGAACGGCTAGGTCACCACCGAATGTCGCCCGACGCGATGGCGACAGCCCGGACGATTCACCCGGATCGACGAACTTGGCGCAAATCGGGGCGCGGACCCGTCGGGAACTCGCATACTCCTGCGCACCGGGTCGGCGCGTCCTCCCCTCCGACCCCGATCCGGTGCAGTGTGGTCCGGGGCCCTCCCACCGGACCGTCCGACGGCGCCCATCGGCCGTCGGCACCCGCGATCCGGCACGCCAGCTTCCGAGGAGGGCTCCATGACCAGCAGCATCGCCAGCACGCCCGCACGATCGCACGCGCCGGTGCTGCGCCGGTTGGCCGAAGTCCTGGCCGCGACATCCGACCCCACCGCCTGCCCGGCCGAGCCGGAACCCGCCTCGCTGCATCGCGTCGACCGCAACGCACCCGCTATGGCCGACCGCGTGCTGCGCGCCGCCGTCGAGGTCGTCAGCGGGAGGAGGGCTCCCGAGCAGCTCACGGCCGTGATGCGACCCGCCCAGCTCGCCTATCTCACCGGACTGCGCGGTGCCGCCGGCCACCTGTGCCCACACGTGCGGTCGGTGCACGCGCAGCAGCCGGCGCCCGGCGTCCTGGAGGTCGCCGCGGTGGTGGGGCTTCGCACCGGCGTCCGTGCACTGTCGTCCCGCTTCGAGGTCCACGTCGGCGCCGGTGGGGCACGGTGGCAATGCGCCGCGCTGCACTTGCCGCTGACCCGTGGCGACGTCGCCGCGGCGCGGCGTCGCCGGTGACGGCTCGGCTCAGGGGCGGGCGGCCTCGGTCGGTGCGCCGTGGCAGCGCTTGTACTTCTTGCCCGAACCACACGGGCACGGCGCGTTGCGCGAGGGGTCCTGGCCACCCACCTTCGTCGTCTCCGGTGCGGCGCCGTTGCCGGCTCGCTTGCCCGACTGGCCGCGGACCTCGGTGTCACCGTTTTCCGTCGGTCCGCTGTAGGTCAGCGAGCCCGTCGCCGGCCGGTCCAGACCCTGTCCGCGCAGTCCTTCCGACGCTCCATCGGCGTCGGTCGGGCCGCTGGCCTTCGCCGCAGCGGCAGGGGCGGCAGCGCCCGCCGCTGCCCCGGCTACCGCAGCGGGTGCAGCCGCAGCGGACGGGGCCGCCGCGGGCGCACCGTCAGCCGCCGGTGCGGCTGCGGCATCGGCCGCCGGCGACTGCGGCTGCTCGGCCACCTGCACCTGCAGGTTGAACACGAAACCGATCGACTCCTCCTTCAACGCCTCCTGCATGGCGTTGAACATGTCGTAGCCCTCGCGCTTGTACTCGACCAGCGGGTCGCGCTGGGCCATCGCACGCAGGCCGATGCCCTCCTTGAGGTAGTCCATCTCGTAGAGGTGCTCGCGCCATTTGCGGTCGAGCACCGACAGCAGCACGCGGCGCTCGAGCTCGCGCATCGCGTCCTTGCCTGCCGCCTCCTCGAGTTCGGCCTCCCGGCGGGCGTAGGCGTCCCGGGCGTCGGCCAGCACCGCCTCGAGCAGCGCCTCGCGGGTCAGGTCGCCGATGTCGTCACCGATGTCGTCGGCGTGGATCGACACCGGGTACAGCGTCTTGAGCGCGGTCCAGAGCGCGTCGAGATCCCAGTCCTCGGCGTAACCGTCGCGCGTGGCGCCGTTGACGTAGGCACTGACGACGTCGGTGAGCATGTGCTGGATCTGCTCGCGCAGGTCCTCGCCCTCGAGCACCCGGCGGCGTTCGGTGTAGATCACCTCGCGCTGCAGGTTCATGACCTCGTCGTACTTGAGGACGTTCTTGCGGATCTCCATGTTCTGCTGCTCGACCTGGGTCTGCGCGGACTGGATCGCCTTGGTGACCATCTTGGCTTCGATCGGGACGTCGTCCTCCATCTTCAAGCGGGTCATGATGGACTCCACCATCGGCCCGTTGAACCGCATCATCAGCTCGTCGCGCAACGACAGGTAGAACCGGGACATGCCGGGATCGCCCTGGCGGCCGGAGCGGCCACGCAACTGGTTGTCGATGCGCCTCGCCTCGTGCCGCTCCGTGCCCAGCACGTAGAGCCCGCCGGCGTGGAGAACCTCCTGGGCCTCCGTCTTCACCCCGTTGCGCGCCTCCTCGAGCGCCGGCTCCCAGGCGGCCTCGTAGTCATCGGGTGTCTCCACGGGGTCCAGGCCGCGAGAGCGCAGCTCCGCGTCGGCGATGAAGTCGGGGTTGCCGCCGAGCATGATGTCGGTGCCACGGCCGGCCATGTTGGTGGCCACGGTGACCGCGCCACGCCGCCCGGCCTCGGCGATGATCGTGGCTTCCTTCTCGTGGTGCTTGGCGTTGAGCACCGAGTGCGGCACGCCCGCCTTCACCAGCGCCTTCGACAGGTACTCCGAACGATCCACGCTGGCCGTGCCCACCAGCACCGGCTGACCTGCGGCGTGCCGCTCGGCGATGTCGGCGACCACTGCGGCGAACTTCACCTCCTCGGTCTTGTACACGAGGTCGGCCCGGTCCCCCCGGATCATCGGCTCGTTGGTGGGGATGCTCACCACGCCGAGCTTGTAGGTCTGATGGAACTCCGCGGCCTCGGTCTGCGCCGTGCCCGTCATCCCGGAGAGCTTGTCGTACAGCCGCATGTAGTTCTGCAGGGTGATCGTGGCCAAGGTCTGGTTCTCGGCCTTGACCTCGACCTTCTCCTTGGCCTCGATGGCCTGGTGCATCCCCTCGTTGTAGCGGCGCCCGGCCAGCACCCGGCCGGTGAACTCGTCGACGATGAGCACCTCACCGTCGCGGACGATGTAGTCCTTGTCCTTGGTGAAGAGCTCCTTGACCTTCAGGGCATTGTTGAGGTATCCGACCAGCGGCGTGTTGGCCGACTCGTAGAGGTTGTCGATGCCGAGCTGGTCCTCGACGAACTCGACGCCGTCCTCGGCCACACCGACCGTGCGCTTGCGCTCGTCGACCTCGTAGTGGATGTCGCGCTTCATCAGCGGGGCGAGCCGGGCGAACTCGCCGTACCAGCGGGACGACTGGTCGGCGGGGCCCGAGATGATCAGTGGGGTGCGCGCCTCGTCGATGAGGATGGAGTCGACCTCGTCGACGATCGCGAAGTTGTGCCCGCGCTGCACGCAGTCGGCGAGGCTCCACGCCATGTTGTCGCGCAGGTAGTCGAAGCCGAACTCGTTGTTCGTGCCGTAGGTGATGTCGGCGGCGTAGGCAGCGCGCCGGTCGGGCGGCGGCAGCTGGGCCAGGATCACCCCGACCTCGAGTCCGAGGAACCGGTGCACCCGGCCCATCCACTCCGCGTCGCGCTTGGCCAGGTAGTCGTTGACGGTGATGACGTGCACACCCTTGCCGGCGATCGCGTTGAGGTAGCACGCCAGCACCGCGGTGAGCGTCTTGCCCTCACCGGTGCGCATCTCGGCGATGTTGCCCAGGTGCAGCGCGGCGCCGCCCATCAGCTGCACGTCGAAGTGCCGCTGTCCCAGCGTGCGCTGGGCCGCTTCCCGTGCGACGGCGAACGTCTCGGGCAGTAGGTCGTCGAGCGACTCCCCGCCGGCGGCACCCGCTGCGTGCCGGCCCCGGAACTCGTCGGTCTTGGCCCGCAGCTGCGCGTCGGTCAGCCCGCCGACCTCGCCTTCCAGGCTGTTGATGTGGTCGGCGATGGCGCGCAGCCGGCGCACCGTCTTGTGCTCGCCGGCTCGGAGAAGTCGGGACAGGACCATGCTCGGATGACCTCACTCACGATGTCGCGCGTACTTGCGGGGTCGGCCGTGCCGGTCGCACCCCGAGGTCGGGTTCCATCGTAGGCGCTCCCCGGCCCGCGGCGGCATCTGCCGAGCTCAGCGCCCGCCTGCCCCGCGGCACTCACCGCGGGGCAGGCCGGCTCGCTGCTGCCGGTGGAGGTCAGACCAGCCGGATCACGCCGTAGTCGAAGCCCCGGCGCCGGTAGACCACGCTCGCGCAGCCGGAGGCGGCGTCGGCGAAGAGGTAGAAGTCGTGCCCGACGAGCTCCATCTCGTAGAGCGCCTGGTCGACGGTCATGGGCGCGGCGGAGTGCTCCTTCTCCCGGACGATGCGCCCCGGGCCGTCGTCCATGGACTCCCCTCGCTGCGCGGGCACGTCGTAGTCGGCAAAGCTCGCAGCGCGGTCCTCACCATGCTCCTCGGCATGGTCGCTGTCAGCGCCGTTCTCGGGGCGGTCGAGTAGCCGGGTCGGAGCGCTCTGACCGTTGTCGGCGGCGAGCTCGGCCGGCACCAGCGACGAGGCCAGCGGCGCGGTCGCCTCGGCGACGGAGGTCGGTTGGCGGCGGCCGTGATGCACCTTGCGTCGGTCGGCGATGCGGCGCAGCCGGTTCTCCAGCTTGCCGACGGCGGAGTCCAGTGCCCCGTAGAAGTCGGGGCCGCAGGCTTCCGCTCGCACGGCCGGGCCGCGGCTCTTGCCGGTGATCTCCACTCGCTGGCAGCTCTTCGACTGCCTGGGGTTGCGTTCATGGAACAGCTCGACCTCGTACCGGATGGCCTTGTGGTCGTAGCGTTCGACGCGGCTCATCTTCTCGGCGACGTGCACCCGATAGTGCTCGGGCACCTCGACGTTGCGGCCCTTCACGACAATGTCCACTAGGGCGACCTCCTGGCGTTGTCCAGTGCTGCTGACTGGGCGAACTGCGGCGCCGGGGAGAATCACACCGCCTCCGGCGCCAGGTGCATGGCTCGCTCGCCTCCTCCCGAGCCGAAGGGATCGGTGCTGCCCCGACGTTAGCCGTCCATGGTGATCCCTGCCACACCTGCGACCGCACTACCACACGTTTCGTCCGTCCGGAGTCGGTGACGTGCCCTCGCTGCCCGACCCGGGGTGACCGCCGGCCGCGGCCAGTACCACGATCGCCACGACCGGGACCCCCGAACGGCGTAGCGTCTCGCAACACGCCATGGCGGTGGCGCCGGTGGTGAGGATGTCGTCGATGAGCACGACCCCGGTGCCTCGCGGCGGGGCCGCGGCCGGGCGCAGCAGCACCCGCCCTGCCAGGTTCGTGCGCCGCGCGGCGGGGTCGAGTCCGACCGAGTCACGCACACCGCGCGACATCCGCAGCACGGGGCCACGGCCACCGGCCGGCCCCTCGTCGCGAGCACCGCCGCGGCACGGGCGGTCATGGCGGTGACGTGCTGACCACCCCGCCGGGCGGCGGCACTGCGCCGCGAGGGCACCGGGACCAGCCACCAGCAGCCGCCGGGATCGGTGGCCGAGTGCCGGATGTCCGCGGGCAACGTCTCCAGGGCGTCGGCCAGGCAGCCCCCGAGCGCGGTCGCCAGTGCGCGCCGGCCGCGCTCCTTGTAACAGAGCAGTGCCGCCCGGACGGGGCCGCGGTAGCCGGCCAGGGCGTAGACCGGCGGCCCTGGCCGGAGGTGCCGCGCGACGACCCGCACCGGCGGCCCCGGTGTGGGCCGGCAGCGAGGACACCACGGCGTCCCCGGCGCCGCGCACCCCGCACAGCTCGCCGGTAACAGCAGGTCCAGCAACGCCCGCAGCCCAGTGGTCACCCCGCCAGCCTCGCGGCGGTGACCGGGTCGGGGCCACGACCCGGGAGCACCGGACGCCCGGCAGTCCACACCCGCCCGCCCGTCCACAGGCTGCTCGGGTCGTGGTTGCGCTCGCGGATCAGCCGGGGTAGACGGGCACCGCACCGGGCCCGATCCCGCCGAGCAGCGGCTCCCAGACCTCCTGGCTCTCGGAGTAGGCCCACAGGCCGTTGGCGTCGGACACGACCGCCTCCCGGCCCGGTGCGGCGACGATGGCGGTCAGCGGTGCGGTGAGGTTGGTGCTCGACAGCGAGCGGTAGACGGCGCCGTCCACCGACACCTCGGACACCTGCGGGGTGGGTTCCGACGAGGCCACCTCGAGCAGGTCGGCGCGCGCCCAGTCGACACCGACCGCAGGTGGCAGGCTGGTCTCCCGTAGCACTCGCGGGTGACGCAGGCTCACCCCCTCCGGCGTGACCACCACGGTCGCGACGAGCACGCGGCCGCCCACCACCGCAGCCACCTTGATCCCGTCGCGGGACAGCCGCAGGTCGGTGATCGGCCCGAGTTCGGCCAGCTCCCTGGCGTCGACCCGGTACGTCGTCGGTTCCCCGGATTCCGACAGCGCCACGCCGGTGACGGTGCTCCCGTCGAGCACTGTCCAGACCTCGGTGCCCGATGGCCGCCAGGTCGGGCGGGTCATCGAGCGCGCGTTCAACGCGACCGTGGTCATGACACCCCCGGTGCGTCCGACCCGCAGCTGCGGGCGCCGGTCCGGGCCGCCCACCACCGTGGCCAGCCGTTCGCCGCCCGGGCTGGACAGGGCGGCGCTGAGCACCCGCAGTCGCCCCGATCCGGCGGGCCCGTCGACGGGGGCGCCGTCGAGGTTGCGCAGCCGGCCACCGTGCACGACCAGGCCGGGCACGTCCGGTCCGGGATCGGCCCCCGACGTGGCCTGGGCGATGTCGGCGGTACGCCAGTCCGGCTTGCCCGGCACCAGTGGCTGCCCGTCGGCGAGCAGCCGCAGCGGCGGGGGCACCAGGCCGTCCAGGGTGGCGACGAGCTGCGCAGCGGCGAGCCGCCGGTCCGCCTCGGACAGCTCACCCACGCCCGCGAGGTCGATCACCGTGCGCCCCTGGGAGTCGACCAGCACTGTCGAACGGAGGCGCGCCCCCTCGGGCAGCACGGACACGACCGCGCCTGCCAGCCGCTCCGACGGTCCGCCGAGCAGCAGGTCGAGCACGCGGCCGGGCAACGCCTGCTCCGGCTGTGCAGCGACCCACCGCACGTCGGGCACGAGCGTGCCACGCTCGGGGTCGACGTAGAAGACGCGGAACTGCCGGTAGTTCTGCTGGAACGCGCTGCTCTCCACCAGCACACCGGGCGGCGGATCGGTGATGCGCCATTCGCCGTTCTCGCGGACGAGGTCGAGCCGGCGGGTGACCTGGCCCGCGTTCGGGACGAAGCTGCCCTCGGGACCCACCGTCCCGATCGTGGTCGCCCGCACGACCACACTGCGGGTGCCGGTCGGCTCGCCGGGACCGGTGACCAGGGTGTCGGGCGAGTCCTCGATGACGGTCAGGCCCTGGCTGTCGTCCCACTCGGCGGCCGCCTGCCGGGTGAGGAAGGCGCGGGCGGCGGCGTGGCCCTTCTCGGGGTTGCCGGTGGCCTCGATGAAGTCGCGGACCAGCTGGAACGGGCTCGCCCCCGGCGACGGTCCGGGTGCCACCGGCGACTGCGCCGCCGGCACCGAGCGCACCACGACCACGTCCGAGCTCTCCGGCACGGTGGCGCAGCCACCGGCCAGCAGCACCGCCAGGACCGCCGGCACGGCGCGACGTGCCGCGAACCTCACCGACTCACCTCCGCGACGCCGTCCGGCGTCTGTTCGCCCTCCAGCACGGGTTCGGGTTCCGGCGGGCTGCCGTCGGGCGACAGCGGTAGCGGGCTGCCCTGCAGCTCGCCGCCCCGGCGCCGGGGAAGTGTCAGCCGGAACGCCGCACCCCGGCCGGGCCGGCCCCACGCCTGCAGCCAGCCGCCGTGCAGCCGGGCATCCTCCAGGCTGATCGACAGCCCCAGACCCGTACCGCCGGTGCGCCGGTTGCGCGACGGGTCGGCCCGCCAGAACCGGGTGAACGCCCGTTCGGCCTCGCCGGGCCGTAGCCCGACGCCGTGGTCGCGGACCACGACGGCCACCGCGGTCGCGTCCGCGGCGAGGACCACGTCCAGCGGTTCGCCCTCCCCGTGGTCCAGCGCGTTCGCGAGCAGGTTGCGCACGATGCGCTCGACGCGCCGCGGATCGATGTCGGCCAGCACCTCGGTGTCCGGCAGTGCCGTGCGCAATGGGCTGCCGACGCGTTCGGCCAACGCGCGCACCGACTCGACGGCCCGCGTCACGGTGTCGCGCACGTCGACCGTCTCACCCTGCAACTCGGCGACCCCCGCATCGAGCCGGGAGATCTCCAGCAGGTCACCCAGCAGCGCCTCGAACCGGTCCAGCTCGTGGACCAGCAGCTCGCTCGACCGCGACAGCGCCGTCGGCATCTCGTCGCGGGACTCGAAGAGCATGTCGGCGGCCATCCGCACCGTCGTCAGCGGGGTGCGCAGCTCGTGCGAGACGTCCGAGGTGAAGCCCCGCTGCAGCGCTCCGAACTCCTCCAGCTGCCGGATCTGGCGCTGGATGCTGGCTGCCATCTCGTTGAACGAGGTGCCCAGCCGTGCCGTGTCGTCCTCGCCGAGCACCGTGATGCGTTCCTCCAGGTGGCCCTCCGCGAATCGCTCGGCGACCTCGGCGGCCTGCCGCACCGGCGCCACAACCTGACGGGTCACGAGGCTGGCGATACCGGCGATGAGCACCAGCAGCACGAGGCCGCCCACGACCAGCGTGGACTGCACGAGGCTCAGCGTGCGCTGCTCGGCGGTGAGCGGGAACAGCAGGTACAGCTGCAGGTCCCGTTCGGCGCTGGACACCGGGACGCCCACCGCGAGCACGGTGGTCGGACCGGACTCCGTCGCCACCGTGGTGATCTTGTGGGCCAGGCTGCCGCCCTCGACCGCCGTGCGCAGCTCGGCCGGGACGTCCTGCAACGGCCCGACCGACTGGCCCGTATCGGCCGCGCCCGTCGAATCGCCGCCGTCGACCAGCACGGGCTCGAAGGCACCCGCGGTCGCGGTGGCCTCGTCAGCCCCGGTGGCGCTGGTGAGGCGGTCGACCGCGGTGGTGAGCCTGCTCGCCAGCGAGCCCGGGGCGGGGTCCGCGGAGCCGAGCTCGAAGTCGACGACGGTCTGGCTGTTCTCCGCCTGCAGCACCGCGGCCTGGATCTTGGACTCGATGAGCCGCTCGGCGATCTGGGTCTGCAGCACCATGCCGAGCACCACCACCACTGTGGAGGACAGCGCGACCGTGCTGGTCACCACGCGCAGCTGCAACGAGCGGCGCCACACCGAGGCGGCCTGCGCCGCCGGCTCGCGCAGTGTCCCCGAGCGTCCCCGGGCCACGCCGGCGAGCCGACGCCGCAGCCCGCTCCCAGTCATGGCGGACCGGCCTTGTACCCCACGCCGCGTACGGTCAGCACCACCTCCGGTCGCTCGGGATCGCGCTCGACCTTGGAGCGCAGCCGCTGCACGTGCACGTTCACGAGCCGGGTGTCGGCCGCGTGCCGGTAGCCCCAGACCTGCTCGAGCAGCACCTCGCGGGTGAACACCTGCCGGGGCTTGCGTGCCAGCGCGACCAGCAGGTCGAACTCCAGCGGGGTCAGTGGGATCTGGCGGCCCTCGCGGGTGACCTGGTGGCCGGGCACGTCGATCGTCAGGTCACCGATCGCCAGCTGCTCGGCCGGTTCGGGGTCTGTGCGGCGCAGCCGGGCGCGCACCCTCGCGACGAGTTCCTTGGGCTTGAACGGCTTCATGATGTAGTCGTCGGCACCGGACTCGAGGCCGAGCACCACGTCGACGGTGTCGGTCTTGGCGGTGAGCATGACGATCGGCAGGTTGGACTCAGCCCTGATGGCCTTGCAGACGTCGATGCCGTTGATGCCGGGCAGCATCAGGTCCAGCAGCACCAGATCCGGTTTCAGCTCGCGCAACGCGGGCATCGCCTTGGCGCCGTCCCCGACGACGGCGGTCTCGAACCCCTCGCCGCGCAGCACGATCGTCAGCATCTCCGACAGCGCCGGATCGTCGTCGACCACCAGAACACGCGGCTTCATGCGCACCATCGTGGCACTCCTCACTCGATACCCGGGTAGGGGATGACGGCGCCACCGGGTGGGGTTATCGTTCGAAGTTGAAAGTTCAATGACAATCGGAGGTCTCGATGGGCATCCAGCGGCTCAACCATGCCGTGCTCTACGTCCGTGACATCGGGCGCAGCGTCGACTTCTACACCGCGCTGCTCGGCTTCCGGGTGGTCCACCGGCTGGCCGGTGCGGCGTTCCTGCAGGCCGCGGACTCGGCCAACGACCACGACCTCGGGCTGTTCGAAATCGGCGCGGGCGCGTCGGCGTCGCCTGCCGGCAAGGACAGTGTCGGGCTCTACCACCTGGCCTGGTCGGTGCCGACGCTCGCCGACCTCGTCGAGCACGAGCGGGTGCTGCGTGAGGCCGGCGCGCTGATCGGCGCCTCCGACCACGTGACCACGAAGGCGCTCTACGCCCGCGACCCCGACGGACTCGAGTTCGAGGTCTCCTGGCTGGTGCCCGCCGACCGGGTCACCGAGGCGATGCGCTCGGAGGTCGCGGTGCGGCCGCTCGACCTCGACGCGGAGATCACCCGCTGGGGGGCGCAGCTGGTGGGAATGGCCTAACGCGGTTCCTCCTCGGGCAGGTGCCGGTCGGGCACGTCCGGCTGCGACGGCAGCCGCTCGGCATCGGTCCACAGCACGATCAGCGCCGAGGCTGCCGCCTGGAACAGCACGACGCCGAGGACGATCCACCATCCCGCCGCACCCACGACGACCGCCACCACGCCGGCCGCCAGCACGACCAGGGTCCCGATCCGAAGCGGTCGCAGCAGTACGGCCCGAGCGAAGACCGCGGCGGCAGCGCGCATCGTCGACCACCTGGACCGGGGCCCGTGCCCGGGCGCGACCGCGCCGGGGAGCCCGGACTCGTTGTCCACTGATCCGTCGTGCCCTGCTGAGCCGTCGTGCCCTGCTGAGCCGTCGTGCCCTGCTGAGCCGTCGGGCCCTGCTGAGCCGTCGGGCCCTGCTGAGCCGTCGGGCCCTGCTGATCCCTCCGGCGCGGCGCCGGGGTCACGCGGAGTGCCGATATGCATCACACCAGGCACATCGCGGCAACCCGCGGGTTCGTTTCTGCCCCACCGGACTCACCTGGTGAGCAGGCGATCAATCACCCCACCGGGAGCGTCGGTCGCGTCCAGCTGGACCCACGGGCCGAGCCACGAGCACGCAGCCAGCTGGTCGTAGACCGCCGCGCACCGCTGCTGCAGCCCGCAGTCGGACTCGAAGGCATCCGCGGCACGGCCCGGGTCGGCCTCCGCACGGCCGGCCGCGCGGGAAGCCGCCAGCGTGACCGGGACACGCAGCAGCAGCTGGATCTCCGGCACCGGCAGCCCGAACCTCCCGATCTCCAGCTCGCGCACCCACGACACGAAGTCACCGGTCGCGTCCTCGTGCAGCCGGGCCGCGCCGTAGGCCGCGTTGGAGGCGACGTAGCGGTCGCAGAGCACCACCTCGTGACGCGCCACGAGCTCACGCAGCGGGTCCGCAGCAGCACGCCGGTCGAGCGCGAACAGCACGGCCATCCCGTGTACCGACTCACTCAGATCACCCAGCCGGCCATACAGCGCGTCGCGCGCCAGCTCGGCGTGGACGTCGTCGTCGTAGCGCGGGAACGCGATCCGCGCGACGGTGGCGCCGCGCCGTTGCAGCTCGCCGGACAGCCGGTCGGCCAGCGTGCGCTTGCCGGCGCCGTCGAGGCCCTCGATCACCACCAGCTGCCCCACGAGCCGCACCCTCCCTGTGGACAAGTCGTGAGTGGCGATGCGAGTCCTGGCTCGCATCGGCACTCACAGGGCGCCGTAGGCGCCCTCAGTACCGGTAGTGCGGGGGCTTGTAGGGGCCCTCGACGTCGACGTCGATGTACTCGGCCTGGTCCTTGGTCAGCTTGGTCAGGTCCCCACCCAGCGCCTGAACGTGGATTCGCGCCACCTTCTCGTCGAGCACCTTGGGCAGCATGTAGACCTCGTTGTCGTACTCCTCGTGCTTGGTGAACAGCTCGATCTGCGCGATCACCTGGTTGGAGAACGAGTTCGACATCACGAAGCTGGGATGCCCGGTGGCATTGCCCAGGTTGAGCAGCCGCCCCTCGGACAGCACCAGGATCGTGTGGCCGTCCGGGAAGGTCCACTCGTCGACCTGCGGCTTGATCTCGATCCGTTGCGCGCCCGGCAGCCGGGCCAGCCCGGCCATGTCGATCTCGTTGTCGAAGTGGCCGACGTTGCCGAGGATCGCCTGGTGCTTCATCGAGCGCATGTGGTCGACGGTCACGATGTCCTTGTTGCCCGTCGTGGTGATCACGATGTCGGCCCGCTCGATCACGTCTTCGAGCTTGACGACGTCAAAGCCCTCGAGCAGCGCCTGCAGCGCGTTGATCGGGTCGATCTCGGTGACGACGACCCGGGCGCCCTGGCCGCGCAGCGACTCGGCGCTGCCCTTGCCCACGTCACCGAAGCCGCAGATCACCGCCATCTTGCCGCCGATGAGCACGTCGGTGGCGCGGTTGATGCCGTCGACCAGCGAGTGCCGGATCCCGTAGACGTTGTCGAACTTCGACTTGGTCACCGAGTCGTTGACGTTGATCGCCGGTGACAGCAGCTCGCCGGACGCCGCGAGCTGGTAGAGCCGATTGACCCCGGTCGTGGTCTCCTCGGTGATGCCCAGGACAGCGGCCGCCTGCCGGGTCCATTTCTGCGAGTCGGCGGCCAGCGAGGCCCGCAACACCTCCAGGATGGCCTTGTACTCGTCGGGGTCGTCCTCCTCGGCGGTGGGCACGGCACCCGCCTTCTCGTACTGCACCCCCTTGTGCAGCAGCAGGGTCGCATCGCCGCCGTCGTCGAGGATCATGTTCGGGCCGGACGCCGCGCCCTCGCCGGGCCAGGTGAGCACCTGCTCGAGGGCCCACCAGTACTCCTCCAGCGTCTCGCCCTTCCAGGCGTAGATCGGGACGCCTTCGGGCCGCTCCGGCGTGCCGTAGGGGCCGAGCACGGCGGCGGCCGCCGCGTGGTCCTGGGTGGAGAAGATGTTGCACGACGCCCAGCGGACCTCGGCGCCCAGTGAGACCAGCGTCTCGATCAGCACCGCGGTCTGCACGGTCATGTGCAGCGAGCCCGTGATCCTGGCGCCGGCCAGCGGCCGCACCTCCGAGTACTCGCGCCGCAGCGCCATCAGGCCCGGCATCTCGTGCTCGGCCAGCCGGATCTCCTTGCGGCCGAACTCCGCCTGCCCCAGGTCGGCGACGGCGAAGTCGATGCCGTTGCGGGTTTCCAGCTTGTCGCTACCGGGCGCGACGGTGGTCATGGGATGTTGCTCCTTCGGGTCGGAACGGCCCTCTGGCCCTGGCTCACTCAGGAGTAACCGTACCGCCACCGCCACGGCGCGGGTCACCATGCACCCTCCTGGCAGTGCCGTGATGGGCATCTTCGCTGCGCCCGGCGCAGTGACGATGCCCATCACGGCGTGTCGATCCACGGGTCGACGTGCGCATGACGCGAGGCGTCCCTCGGAGATCAGCTGTGCGCGGTGGTCCCCCACACGGGCCGGGCTTCGCGCCACAGCGCCTCGACGTGGCCGGCGAACCGGTCGTAGAGCCCGTCGTCCTGCGCGGCGGGAGGTAGCGCTGCCCGCCACCTGCGGATGAACCGTCACGCATGGCACGCGGGGATGCGGCGTGCCGGATGTCGCCGGCAGGGCAGGGTGTGCAGACTCGACACCCCACCGTCAGGCGATCATGGCGGGACGACCGAACGGGGAGGTACGTGCGTGCTGCTGCCCGGACCCGACACCCACGTCGTAGAGCTCCGGGTGCCCGGGGCGGCCAGCCCCTCGCCGGAGTCCGCGGTGGGTGCGGTGGCCGCGGTCGATGTCGACGGCGACGGGGTGGGCCGGCTGCTGCGCCCCGCCGACCGGCTGCTGCGGCCCGCTCCCGGGCCGGTGTTGCGCGCCGCAGGGCGACCGATCCCGCGCACTGTCGAGGGGTACTGCTGGGCGGCGATGGCCCCGCGCGGTGCAGCACGGGTGGTGTGGCCGCTGCTGCTGCCGTTCACGCTGGTCAACGCGGCGCACTGGATGCTGCCGCCGGGCGGCCCGACCCGCTCGCTGCGCGCGTCGCTGCGGATGTGCGGACTGCTGCTGACCATGATGCTCGCCGCCCAGCTCACGGTCGCCGGTCAGCAGTTGCCGGCGACGCGCGGGGTGCCGGGCCTGCTGCTCGTGGTCCTGGCGGTGCTCGTGGCACACCGGCTGTCGACGGTCCGCTGGCCAGCCGCGACCGGGAGCCGGGAGCAAGGCCCCGACGGCTCCGGGATCGGCGCCGAGCTGACCGGCGATCCGGATGCAGCTTTGCTGCGCGCGCTGCACAGTTGCGGCGCACTCGCCACCGTCGCGCTGCTCGCCGCAGGCGGCCTCGGTGACACCCCGCTACCCGATCCGGCCACCGCGGTGACGGGGATCGGGGCCCTGCTCGGTGCCACGACCGTGCTGACGGGCCTGCTGCTGGTGCCAGCCGCCCGTGCCGCCTCGCCGCGCTGGCACCAGCTGCCCCGAGCGCTACGTCCATGGGCGGGTGGCTGGGCGGCCGCGCCGGTGCTGGCACTGGCCGGGTTGCTCGGGTCCGGCTTCGGTGCGGCGCTGGGGTTCGCGGTGCGCGCGCTCGGTGTGGCGAGCAGCTGGCCGCTGCCCGCCTGGTACGGCCCGCTCGTGGCGGGCTGGGCCGCGGCAGGGGTGTTGCTGCTGGTGGCGGCGCCGGTGCTGGCGCTGCGATCGCGCCGCCGGTTGCGTCGCACCGGCGGGGCCGCCGAGTTGCGAGCGCTGCACGGCGGCGCGGGCGTACCTGCCGCCGTCCGCGCCGCGTGGCGCCGAGCGGACACGGCACAGCGGCTGGGCCATCACGTGGTGATCGGCGTGACGGGTGCGGTGTTGCTGGCCTTCGGCGTGGCAGCGGTCAGCGGCCCGGCGGCCATCGGACCGGTCGCCGACGGGCTGGTCGCGATCGGGGCGGGCGTGCTCGCCGCCGTTGCCGCCGTTGCGGCGGCCCCCGGGCGGCCGCGACGGCGATCGTCCCCGCTCGCGGTGCTCGTCGAGCTGGCCTCGTACTGGCCTCGTGCGGCGCATCCGATGGTGCCGCCGTGCCCGGCGCTCAAGGTCGTCCCGGAACTGGTCGCCCGCGCCGAAACACATCTGGCCGATCCCGGCACGCGCGTGGTGCTGACCGGAGAGGGCCGCGGCTCAGTGTTCGCCACGTTCGCCGCGGCCCGCCTGGTGGAGCGGCTGGCCCCGGCGGATCGGGAGCGGGTGGGCCTGGTCACCGCGGGGTCACCGCTGCAGTGGGCCTACACCCGGGCGTTCCCCGCGGTGGCAGGCCAGCACGCCGCCGCGGCGCTCGCGGGCGCGCTGCAGGGCAGGTGGCGGGCGCTGTGCCGGGTCACGGATCCGGGCGGGTCGGCCATGACCACCTGGAGCCGGCAGGTCTTCGACGGCCGGTTGCTCGGCCTCGGGCTGCGGTCCGACGGGACATCGGGGGCTCTGGTGGCGGCCCGGCGCGAGGAGTACGGGGCGCTGGTGCTCGGCGCCGAACACTGGCTGCCGGATCCGCAGCGCGGCCCGACCCAGGGGCGCCGCTGGCGCTCCGGCCTGCTCGGCGCGGCCGACTACCCGTCGGACCCCGAGTGGGACTCGGCCGTGGCGCTGGCCGCCGGGCTGCCGCCCGCGTCGGCACCGGCAGCGAACGGCAGCGCGCACGGTCACCGGGATGCGGCCTCGCTGGGCGTGCGGTCCAGGTCCGGCTCGAGGTAGATCATCCGTGCCGAGGGCACCGCGCCCCGCACCCTGCCCTCGGCCTCGTCGATCGCCCGCGCGACGTCCTCGCACGGCAGCGAGGACGGTATCGCGATCTTGGCCGCGACCAGCAACTCATCCGGTCCGACGTACTGGGTCCTGATGTGGATCACCCGTCGCACGTCGCCGCCGACCAGTGCGTCGGTGATCGTGCGCAGCTCGGCGGGCGGCGCGCCCTCGCCGATGAGCAGGCTCTTCGTCTCCACGATCAGGATGATCGCGATGACGCCGAGCAGCACGCCGATGCAGATCGTGCCGATGCCGTCCCACACCGCGTTGCCCGTGAGCACCGACAGCCCGACGCCGCCCAGCGCCAGCACCAGCCCGACCAGCGCCCCGGCGTCCTCCAGCAGCACCACCGGCAGCTCCGGGGTCTTGGCCTGCCGGATGAAGCGCCACCAGCCGACGTCGCCCTTGACCTTGCGGGACTCGACGACCGCGGTCCGGAAGCTGTAGCTCTCCAGCCCGATGGCCACCACCAAGATGATCACGGCAACGTAGGCCGTGCTGAGGCTCTCCGGGTGCTGGATCTTGTGGACGCCCTCGTAGAGCGCGAACAGCGAGCCCAGGCTGAACAGCACCATGGCCACCACGAACGAGTAGAAGTACCGGTTGCGGCCGTAGCCGAACGGGTGCTCGGTGCTGGCTTCGCGCTGCGCGCTCTGCTGCCCCACCAGCAGCAGGCCCTGGTTGGTGGTGTCGGCCACCGAGTGCACGGCCTCGGCGATCATCGACGAAGATCCGGTGACCAGGAACCCGATGAACTTGGCTACGGCGATCCCGGCGTTCGCGAACAGCGCGGCGACGATCGCCCTGGTCGACCCCTCTGTCGCCACGCCTGCCTCCGTCTCGTGCTGTCGGCGGCACCTTACAAGTAGATCATGCTCCGAGTCCCGGGGTTGCGCGGAACAGCTGGACCGGCCCGTCACCCGGGCACAGCGTGACGTCGGGGTCGGCCGCCCTGAGCCAGACCGACGAGCCCCGGCCCATCTCGACGCCACGGCCATCGTCGGTGCAGAGTACGGCGGAGCCCTGCGTGCAGAGCAGGATCTGCGGCTCGTCGCTGCGCAGCCGCACCGGCAGGCTGTCGGCCGGATCCCAGTCGAGCCGGGAGAGCTCGAACTCCACCGCGGGGGTCGGATAGAGCGTCTCCCGGGAGCCGGCCTGCTCCCCGCGGAACACGGTCAGCGCGCCATGGGAGAAGTCGAGTACCCGCAGCAGCTCGGGCACGTCCACGTGCTTGGGCGTCAGGCCGCCGCGCAGCACGTTGTCCGAGTTGGTCGCGATCTCGATGCCGGTGCCGTGCAGGTAGGTGTGCAGGTTTCCGGCGGGCAGGTAGAGCGCCTCGCCGGGGGCGAGCGTGACGTAGTTGAGCAGCGCCGCGGCGAGCACGCCCGCATCGCCGGGATGTGCCTCGGCGAGCTGCAGCAGGGTGCGGCACTCGCCCGCGAACACGGCGGAGGGCCCACCCTCGCGCAGCAGTGCGATACAGCCGTCGAGCACCGGCGGCAGCAGCGCCTCGATGGCAGGTGGCGGCAGCGTGATCCAGGTGGTGAACAGGGCACGGAGCCCGTCGGCATCGGGTTGGGCGGCGAGCAGGTCGCGGTAGGGGTCGAGCTCGGGCACGGCCAGCGCGCTGAGCAGCTCCACGCTGCGCCGCGCCTCGCGGAACCCCGTCAGCGCGTGGAACTCGGTCAGCGCGACCAGCAGCTCCGGCTTGTGGTTCGGGTCCGAATAGTTGCGCTCCGGGGCACCGGGCGCGATGCCCATCGCCTCCTCCCTGGCGAAGCCCTCGGCCGCCTGCGCCGCCGACGGGTGCGCCTGCAGGCTCAGCGGCTCCTCCGCCGCGAGCAGTTTGACCAGGAACGGCAGTGTCTCGCCCCACCGCTCGGTGCAGCGCGGCCCGAGATGGCGTCGGGGATCGCCCAGCAGCGCCTCGATCAGCGGGGTCCGGCTGCCGTCGGCACCGAGCAGCACGGAGGGATCGGCGTGGTGCGCGCCGAACCACAGCTCGGCCTGCGGGTGGGGCGCGGGCACCGGATCACCGAGCAGCTCGGCGATCGCCGTCCGGGACCCCCATGCATAGGGACGGACGGCGCCCTGCAACAACTCCACCTCACACCTCCCTCGCCGGCGACAGCCTGGTTCCGCCTCACTGCGCGGTGGTCGCCCCCGCCCACCCGGGCCCGCCGAGCACACCACGGGCCAGCCCGAGGTAGAGCGCGGCCATGTCGAACCGCAACGCGAGCACCGCGGCAGCGCAGGCCGGTGCCGCCGAATCGGCCGCGTCGACCTCGAGCTCCTCGTCGGCGCTGACCACGTCGGCGCCCGGCAGCTCCTCGGCGGCCATGGCGGCACCCGGCCCGGGCACGACGCCGAGCAGCAGCGCGCGCACCGGCGCAGGCCAGCCGGTGACGCCGGCGTCGAGGTAGGGGTCGTGGAACACGTCGGGCTCCGCGTCCCCGGCGGCGGCCTGGCGACGCAGCACCGACAGCGCCATCGCCTCGCCGATGCCCGCGACGTTGGCGACCACACCGGCGTGCGCCGCCAGCGACCCCGCGGCGTGTCCGGCGACCGCCGTGGCGACCGGGTCGGTACCCCACAGCAGTGGGGTGTGCTCCGCGATCCGTAGCGCCAGCGACTTGGCCGGGTTGACGAACGACTCGTGGCCGGGGTGGTTGCGCTCGGCCTCGCGGTCGAGCTCACCCGCCAGCGCCTCCGGGTCGGTACCCAGCAGCCCCAGCGTGTCGAGCAGCAGCAGCCCTGCCGCCAGGGCCCGCGGCAGCACGAGCCCCGGCGGGATGTCGACGTGGGGCGCGAGCAGTACCGAGCGGCCCGAGGCGGCGGCGGCGACCGGGCCGTCGGCCGGGGCGGTGACCAGCACGTGGGCGCCCCGCCGCACGGCGCGGTCCACCCCCTCCGCGAGCTCGCGGTCCCCGGGATCGGTGGTGTGCGCCAGTACGACGTCCAACGCGCCGACCCACACCGGCACCGACCGGGCCGCCACCACCGGCACCGGGCAGGACGAGCCGAGCAGCGCGACCAGCAGCGGCGCCGCGGCGGCCGCAGCACCCGGCCGGGTGATCAGCACCAGGGCCCGGGGTCGCTCGCCCGCGAGCCGGTCCAGCCCCGCCTCGGCGGCAGTGGTGGCGGTCGATCGGACCTGGGCCCCCGCGCTCGCGGCGGCTCGCAGCAGGCCCGAGGTGTCGGCCGCAGTGAGTCGCTCGGGGTCGTCGAGTAGATCGTCGTCGAAGCGCTGCCCGGTCACGGGCTCACCGTCCCCCGCTGGCCCCGCCGACGTCGGGACCGGTGCCGGGCAGCGCCTCGTCCAGCAGCAGCACCGGGATCCCGTCGGTGACCGGGAAGCTGCGCCCGCACACCGTGCAGGTCAGCGCGTCCGCATCCGGATCCGCCGCGGTGCCGGTGCGCAGCTCCGCGTGCTCCGGACACGGGCAGGCCAGGATCTCCATCAGTTGCGGGTCGAGCTGCACGGCCATCGTCTCGCTCCTCCTCGGTGACGGTCTGCGGTGGGTCGGTAGCTCTCCAAGTACCGCCTACGCGGGGTTGGTGGTACTGCGAGAGCCCCCAACGTGGCGCACGAGTGTGAGCACCTCGTCACGGAGGGCGTCGACATCGGCGCCGGTGGGCCCCTCCACGTTCAGCCGCAGCAACGGCTCGGTGTTCGACGGCCGGAGGTTGAACCACCGGGGACCGGGCAACACCACCGTCAGCCCGTCCAGGTCGTCGAGGGCAGCACCCGTGCGCTCCGCGAAGTGCCGCCGCACGGCTGCCATGCTGCCCTGCTGGTCGTCCACCGTGGAGTTGATCTCGCCGGAGGCGGCGTAGCGGCGGTAGCCGGCCATCAGGTCGCTGCACGGCTGCTGCTGGGTCCCGAGCGCGGCGAGCACGTGCAGCGCGGCGAGCATCCCCGAGTCGGCACGCCAGAAGTCACGGAAGTAGTAGTGCGCCGAGTGCTCCCCGCCGAAGATGGCCCCGGTCTCGGCCATCGTCTGTTTGATGAACGAATGCCCGACGCGGGTGCGCACCGGCTTGCCCCCGGCCTCGGCGACGATCTCCGGCACGGCCTGCGAAGTGATCAGGTTGTAGATGACCGTGGCGCCGGGCTCGACAGCCAGCTCGCGGCTCGCGACCAGCGCGGTGACCGCGGACGGGCTGACCGGCTCGCCGCGCTCGTCGACGACGAAGCAGCGGTCGGCGTCGCCGTCGAAGGCCAGCCCGATGTCGGCGCCGACGGCACCGACCTCGCGCTGCAGGTCGACCAGGTTGGCCGGGTCGAGCGGGTTCGCCTCGTGGTGGGGAAAGGTGCCGTCGAGCTCGAAGTAGAGCGCCACGAGCTCCAGCGGCAGGCCGTCGAACACTGCGGGGACGGTGTGCCCGCCCATACCGTTGCCCGCGTCGACCACCACCCGCAGCGGGCGGATCCCGGTCAGGTCGACCAGGGTGCGCAGGTACGCGGCGTAGTCGCCGAGCATGTCGCGCTCGGCGATCCGGCCGCCACCCGACCCGGGTCCGACGCCCTGCTCGACGGCCGCGCGAATCTCGTCCAACCCGCTGTCCTGCCCTATCGGCGCGGCGCCCGCCCGGCAGAGCTTGATGCCGTTGTAGCGGGCCGGATTGTGGCTGGCCGTGAAGATCGCCCCTGGCAGCCCGAGGTGCCCGGAGGCGAAGTAGAGCATGTCGGTGCTGGCCAGTCCGAGGGAGACGACGTCGAGACCGCGGCCGGTGACACCTTCGGCGAACGCAGCTGCCAGCACCGGCGAGGAGTCCCGCATGTCGTGCCCGATGACCACCTCGCGGCCTCCGACCAGATCGGCGAACGCGGCACCGATGTCGCGGACCACCAGCTCGTCGAGCTGCTCACCCACCAGCCCGCGGATGTCGTAGGCCTTGACGATGGCGGACAGGTCGGGCACGCAGACTCCCCACGTCGGTGCGGTCTCGGCAGCACCGAGCCTATCGCCGATCCGTCCCCGGCCCACCCGGGGCGAGCGGGGGCATTCGCCCCTCACGCTCCGTCGGGATCGGGCAGCACCCGCAGATGGCCCCGGCGCCCGGTGCCGGAGGGCGCGCCGGCCGGCGTGGTCTCGACCAACCGGTCGGCCCGGCCTGCCTCCCGTACGGCTTCGGCGAGCGCGGTCAGGTCGTCGGCCGACGGTTCGGGCTCGGCGAACTCGCCCTCGTGGCGCACCACTTCCCACCCCCGCGGGGCGGTCAGCCGCAGTGCGTGCACCTCGCACAGGTCGTAGGAGTGCGGCTCGGCGTAGGTGGCCAGCGGTCCCACCACCGCGGTCGAGTCGGCGTAGACATAGGTCAGCGTCGCGACCGCCGGGTTGGTGCACCCGGTCCTCGAACACCGCCTCACCTTGCGCACGCCGCGGACGATAGCGCAGCGGGCCTGACGGTTGCCGCAGGCGCGCGGGAGGCGCCTCGGCAGCCGCGCGGCGGCGACGCGCCCGCGCGTACGCTCGACGACCATGGCGGCCGGTCGGCACATTCGCACGCGGCTGCGACGGCGCCGGGACCGGCGCGGGCGCGGCGTTCGGGGCCCGCTGTACCCGGTGACGCTGCCGGCGGCGCGCAGCCCGGCGGAGCGCTTCGACGCCATCGTGCTCGAGTCACTGGAGCCGATCGACGAACGCTGGCACGCCGACCTCGAGCGGCTCGACGTCGCCGTGGACGACGTCCCTGAGGTCACCGACGCCGACCCGGCCACCGTGGTCTGGGGCAGCGACGTGGTCGAGGACGCCAAGGTGCCCCTCGCGCGGCTGGTCCCCGCAGGGGTCGACCGGCGCGGGTTACCGACCAGAGCGCGGATCGTGCTCTACCGGCGGCCGCTGGAGACCCGCGCCGCCGACGGCGCGGATCTCGCCGATCTGGTGCACGAGGTGCTCGTCGAGCAGGTCGCGGCGTTCCTCGGGCTCGATCCCGACAGCATCGACGGTCCCGGCAGCGAGGACTGACGCCCGTAACGCCCGTGACGCCCGGCCGGCATCACCGGCCGTGACCCCGTTTTCGGAATCACAACGGGGTTTGTAGCCCGCTGTGACCCGTTTCGGAACCGGAACGGGGTATCCGCCCGAAGGGCCCCTTCGCGGCGCAGGCCGGGGCGGCTGGTTCACCCACTCATGTCTCGTCGGCGCGGGACCGGCGGGAGGGCAGGGCTGTCGCCACGGCGAGCAGCAACACGGCGGCCTGCCCGAGCAGCAGCGCGATACGGGCGGACTCGGATCGGTCCACCCGTACCTCGACCGCGGTGCCCGGTACCTCGACCGCGACCTGGTGGCCCCACGCACGCACCGTCGGCACCGTGGCACCGTCCACGGTCGCGTGCCAGCCGGGCTGGTCGTTGGCGGCCAGCGCCAGCAGCCTGTCGTTCGCGCCCGGTGCCACCCGCGCCGCCACGGTGGGTGGACTCGCCGGCACCGGAACCGCGGTCACGGCTGCCGTGATCGGAGGCGACGCCCCCGATCGGGCCTGCCGGGCCAGCTGCGGCCCGAACAGCTGGGCGCCAGGGCTGGGCCGCGCCAGGCGGAGCACGGGCCGGCCGTCGGACGTCGGCGGCGCCGCCCGGGCGAGGCCGCCGGCCTGCTGCGCCGCGGCGCCCGGACCCTGCCCGGGCAGCACGACGAACTCGACACCGATCGCGGCGACGTCGGCCAGCGCGGCCTCGACCTCCTCCGGCTGCCCGGTGCGCAGCGCGACGGCGGTCCGCTCGTGCCGGGCCACGGTGGAGCGCAGCGGCGCGATGGCGTCGTCGCCGAAGCGCGCCGTGCGCCCGCGGGTCAGCCGCGTCGGCTCGCCCTCCTCCCCCACCACCAGCACCGACATGCCGTCCCGTGCGAGTTCGGCGGCCAGCGAGGGCGCCAGCGCGGCCACCGCAGGGTCCTGTGACGCCGGCCGCAGCGGCCCCGCGGCGCCCATGAGCACCGCCCCGGCGGCCAACACAACCACCGCCGCACCCGCCGCGACGGCCAGCACCCGGCGCGACGGCCACGGCCGCGATGCCGTGGCATCGGCCTGGCATGCCACCAGCACGATCCACAACAGGCCGCACGTGGCGACCAACAGCGGCGCGCCGGTGAAGCCGGGGCGCGAGGCCCCACCGATCAACGGCATCATCGGCACGGACCCGAGGACGGCTGCAGCAGCCACACCCAGCACCACCAGCCCCAGCCCGGGAAGCAACGCCCGCCGCGGCCGCAGCAGCGCGGCGAGCAAGGCCGCGAGCACCAGCACCACGCCCACCCAGGACGCAGCGCCCGGCCCGCCCGGGTCCAGTGCCAGCAGCGAGGCCCATCCCGGCCACTGCTCCGGCACCACCGAGCCCGTGCCGTGGACCAGTACCGACGGCCGCTGCACGACGACGGCGGGCCACGGCAGCAGCAGGCCGAGCGGGAGCAGCACAATGGTGAACAGCCCGGCGGTCCGCCGCAGGATGCCCGAGCGTGGCACCGGGGTGAGCACGAAACCCACCAGTGCCACCGCGAGCACCAGCAGGTGCACCACCGGCGCGAAGGCGCTGATCGCGGCCAACCCCAGCGCGGTGCCGCAGGCCGCCCGCAGCCATCCGCCGGTCCTGCCGCTCGGAGCGCCGCGCAGCACGGCGACCGTGCCGGCGAGCACCGGCGGCAGCAGCAGATAGGTGACCACCACGTCCAACCGCCCTTGCGCGATCGCGGCGGTGCCCACCGGTACCAGGGCGTAACCCGCGGCGACCAGGGCGCGCACCCGGCGGGTCACCGGCACGGCGCGGGTGGCCAGGTAAGCCGACAGCGCCGCGAGCGGCATCGCCGCGAGCAGCAGCAGCGATACCGCGACGGCCGGTGAGCCGACCGGTGCGCCGATCACCCCGAGCACGGCCAGCGTCGCCGGTGCCGGAGCCGCGCTGCCGCCGCCGACGGGGTGCCAGCCGGCCAGGTAGGACGCCCACGTCGCGGCGAGCCCCTCGGGTGGGAGCAGCCGCCCACCGGCCAGGTCGAGGCCCATCCGCGCCCGGTTCACCGCCACTGCGAGTCCCGCCATCGCGGCCACCAGCAGCACGGCGGGCGCGAGGGCCACCTCGCGGAACAGCCGGCCGGGGTTCACGTCCGCCATCACCAGCGCGGGACGGGCGCGCGCCGTCCCGTCGGCCACGGCCGTGCCCCCGCGGGGTCGCGGGGACGGTCGGGTCCGGTCGGGTGCGGTGGGCTGTCCTGCCGGGCCGGGTATCGGGACCGCCACCGCGGAAGCCGACCGTCGGAGTCCGCCGAACCGGCGGCTCGGTACCGCGCCCGCGGACGGGCTGCCGGGTCCGGCCGCGGGGGCCGACCCGTTCGCAGCCGGAGCGGCGGCCTCCGCGGGCAGCCTGCCCAGCGCCGCGTCGGCCTGCACCCGCCGCCGGATGAGACCCGCCAGCCCCCCGCGGACGGCGTTGCGCATCCGGGTCAGGCGGCTCGTGAGCAGGCCCCGCACCCCGCGGGCAGGCAGTACCCGGGTGGCGCGGCGCGCCCGCCGTGCCGCCAGCAGCCCGGCGCGCCCCGAGACCAGGTAGCCCAGCGCGCCCACCTCGGCTCGGGCCGCACCGGCGCGGCGCAGCAGCAGCATGCCCGCAGCTCGCAGCAGCCCGAGCACCACCAGCCGAGGCAGCCCCGCGACGAACGCTCCGCCAGCGCAGTTGACCAGGTATGTCCGCAAGCCGTGGGCCCGGTCCATCGTGAGGCGCCGCCCCGCCACCGCGTGCGGTTCCCGGCGACCGGCCGCCAGCGCGCCGGCATGTCGCAGCCGCGCGGCGGCCACACACAGCACCACGTGGTTGGCACGGTTGGCCCGCCAGCCGAAGTCGAGATCGTCGCGCAGCAGCGGCAGCGCGGGGTCGTAGCCACCGAGCGCGGTCCAGACGTCCCGGCGGACCAGCGCACCCGCCGAGGACACGGCCAACACCTCGGTGTTGTGGCCGAACTGGCCGAGGTCGAGCTCGGTACCATCGACACCGGTCTGCCGGTGACCGGCCGCATCGGTGGACAGACCAGCCTCGACCACCAGCCGCGGATCATCCCAGTGCAGGCACAGCGGGCCGAGCAGCGCCGCGGACGGCGAGAGCTCGGCGACCGAGAGCAGCGCTTCGAGGCAGCCGGGCTCGGGCGCGCAGTCGTCGTGCAGCAGCCATATCCAGCTACCCGGATCGCCCCAGCGCTGCTCGCCGTGTTCGACAGCGGCGGCGGCCGCTGCGCCGAAGCCGGTCTCGCGGGGCAGCGTGAGCACGGCGTCGAACAGATAGGAGGCCCCGGCGAGCAGCTCGGGGGTCGAGTCGGCCGAGCCCGTGTCGACAGCGACGAGACGGCGCGGCCGGACGGTCAGATCACGCAGCGCGGCCAGTGCGTCCTCAAGCCACTCGGCGCCGTCGTGGCACACGAGCACTGCGAGCACTGGGGCCGTACGCACCGCGGGCCGAGCCGCCGCCACCGATGGTGAAGTACGCCGCACCGACCCCTCCCGTCGCCCGTAGTGATGTGGACCACTACCGTACGGCCACACCCCCGCGACATCGAAAGGGGCGTCAGCGCGCTCGTGCCGTCACACCGCCCGGCGCTTGAGCCGCCTGCGCTCCCGCTCGGACAGGCCGCCCCAGATGCCGAAGCGCTCGTCATGAGCGAGCGCGTATTCCAGGCACTCGGACTGCACCTCACAGCCCGAACAGATCCGCTTCGCCTCCCGGGTCGAGCCGCCCTTCTCCGGGAAGAACGCCTCGGGATCGGTCTGCGCGCACAGCGCACGCTCCTGCCACTCCTGCTCGTCCGGTCCGCCGAGCAGCTCCATGAACGCGTTGTCGTCGTACCGGGCGGTCAGGTACATGCCGGCGTCCCCCCGGTCATGCACCTCGCCCGTGTCCGTCTCACCCATAGCGGTCCGCCTCCTCGCCGCGCTGGATCTCCCAGTTGGCGGGCTTCCCTGGGCACCGCCCAGGGAAATGACACCGCTGTGATTACACCCGTGTCACTCCGTGGGCGCAACCTGTGCGGTGGATCGAATCGTCCGACACCGCGCGTCGCAGCGCCGGGCGTGTCGCCGGGTGTGGTAACTGCGGCGCGCGCGGGCTGAGCGAGACTGTCCCGGTGACACGCACCGGCCTGGCCCCCAGCCCGCTGTTCCTGCTGCTGCTCGCAGCCACGGCGGCGGGTGGCGTGCTGGCCGTCGCGCCTGGCGGGCCGCTGCGCACCGCCGGCATCGTGCTGCTCGTGCTGGGCGGCTGGGCGGCGTCGCTGTGCCTGCACGAGTTCGGGCACGCTCTGCTCGCCTACCGTGGCGGTGACCGCTCGGTTCGGGCCAAGGGCTACCTCACCCTCGACATCCGCCGCTACACCGACCCGGTGCTCTCGCTGCTGCTGCCCCTGCTGCTGCTGGCCGCCGGGGGCATCCCGCTGCCCGGCGGCGCGGTGTTCATCCAGCGTTCGGCGCTTCGCTCGCGCGGCGTCGAGTCCGCGGTATCGCTGGCCGGGCCGCTGATGAACCTCGCGATCGGGCTGCTGCTGGTGATCGCGGTCGGCTCCGGGGCGTTGCCGACGGGGCTCACGATCGGGCTGTCCTACCTCGCGCTGGTCCAGGTGCTCGCGTTCGTGCTCAACATCCTGCCGGTGCCGGGCCTCGACGGCTTCGGCG
>WHSY01000018.1:0-16088 GCA_009379815.1 Pseudonocardiaceae bacterium | reverse complement strand
CCGTTCGCGCCGCTGGCCCTGTTCGTGCTCATCGTCGGGCTGCCCGGGGCGGCCATGGCGCTGTTCAGCATCACCGGCCTGGTCTTCACCGCGATCGGCGGCGACATCACCAGCGCGTACCTGGGACTCGGCGAGTTCATGTTCTGGCGCTGACACGCCGGTGAGCGGCCCGTGAGTGGAACGGCGAGCTATCACTCGCATCGCCACTCACGACCGCGGAGGAGCGCACGATAGCGTGACGACCGTGAAGGTGGTGGTGCTGGTCGGAGGCGTCGGAGGGGCCCGGTTCCTGCTCGGGGTCAAGGCCGCGCTCGGGCTGCCCCCCGTCGGCGAGGCACCGGGCGAGGCCGAGATCACCGCCGTGGTCAACACCGGTGATGACATCTGGCTGCACGGGATGCGGGTGTGCCCGGACCTCGACACCTGCATGTACACCCTCGGCGGTGGTATCGACACCGAGCGCGGCTGGGGACGGACCGGCGAGACCTGGACGGTGTCCGAGGAGCTGGCTCGCTACGGCGCCGACCCGGCCTGGTTCGGGCTCGGTGACCGTGATCTGGCCACCCACCTGGTGCGCAGCCGGATGCTGCGGGCGGGCTACCCGCTCTCGGCGGTCACCGCGGCGCTGTGTGACCGCTGGCGCCCGGGGGTACGGCTGCTGCCCGCCACCGACGACCGCTGTGAGACCCACGTCGTCGTCGACGACGACGAGGGCCGCCGTGCGATGCACTTCCAGGAATGGTGGGTACGCCACCGCGCGGCCCTACCGGCCCAGGCCTTCGTCCCGGTCGGCGCTGACGACGCCTCGGCCGCCGACGGTGTGCTCGACGCGATCAGCGGGGCGGACGCCGTGCTGCTCGCCCCGTCGAACCCGGTCGTGTCGATCGGCTCGATCCTCGCCGTGCCCGGTATCCGGCCCGCGCTGCGCGACACCACGGCGCGCGTGGTCGGGCTGTCACCCATCATAGGTGGTCGTGCGGTGCGCGGCATGGCCGAGGCCTGCCTCGCGGCGATCGGGGTGCACAGCGAGGCCGGTGCGGTCGGACGACACTACGGCGCGCGGTCCGCCGACGGGATACTGGACGGCTGGCTGGTGCACACCGGCGAGGCCGCGACGGTCCCCGGCGCGGAGGTGCGCGCCGTGCCGCTGCTGATGTCCGATGTGGACGCCACGGCCGCGATGGTGCGGTCGGCGCTCGAACTGGCGGGAGCGGCGGTATGAGGCCGCACGAGCACGATCACGGTGCCGCGGGGGAGGTCCGGGTCATGCCCGTGCCCGGACTTCCGGAGTTCCGGCCCGGGGACGACCTGGCCAC
Organism: Pseudonocardiaceae bacterium; assembly: GCA_009379815.1. Taxonomy (GTDB): domain Bacteria; phylum Actinomycetota; class Actinomycetes; order Mycobacteriales; family Pseudonocardiaceae; genus WHSY01. The sequence continues at coordinate 14,772 of WHSY01000018.1, read as the reverse complement.
CGCAGTGGCAGGCGCCGCGCCGTGGCTGGCCGACGGCGACGTCGTCGTCGTCACCAGCAAGATCGTGTCCAAGGTGGAGGGCCGGCTGGTCGGGGTCCCCTCGGAACCCGCTGCGCGGGATGCCGCGAGACGCAAGCTGGTCGAGTCCGAGGCGCACCGCGTGCTCGCCCGCCGTGGCCGCACCCTGATCACCCAGAACTCGCTGGGGATCGTGCAAGCCGCGTCCGGAGTGGACGCGTCCAATGTGGAGCTCGACGAGGTGGCGTTGTTGCCCGAGGATCCGGATGCCAGCGCCGCGCGGGTACGGGCGGCGCTGTCCGGGGCGCTCGGCGTCGACGTCGCTGTGGTGATCACGGACACGATGGGGAGAGCCTGGCGCATCGGGCAGACCGACACCGCGATCGGCTCGGCGGGTCTGGAGGTACTGCACCGTTACGCGGGCACCCATGACGGGCACGGCAACGAGTTGGAGATCACCGAGGTCGCCGTGGCCGACGAGGTGGCCGCGGCGGCCGATCTGGTCAAGGGCAAGCTCGTCGGGGTGCCGGTCGCGGTGCTGCGCGGTCTGGCGCGCCACGACGACGGCTCGCTCGCGGGCGAGCTCGTCCGGCCGGTCGACGAGGACCTGTTCCGGCTCGGCACCGACGACGCGATCGAGCTGGGCAGGCGTCAGGCCGTGCTGCTGCGCCGCTCGGTGCGCTCGCTGCGCCCCGACCCCGTGGACCCGGCCGTGCTGCGCCGGGCGGTGGGTGTCGCGCTGACCGCACCCGCCCCGCACCACACCCGCCCGGTGCGCTTCGTGTGGCTGCGCGACCCGGACCGCCGCGCCCGGCTGCTCGACGCGATGGCCGCCGCCTGGCGCGAGGACCTGCGCGCCGACGGGTTGGATGCCGAGGCGATCGGGCGACGGGTGGCCCGTGGCGATCTGCTGCGCACCGCGCCCGAGGTCCTGGTGCCCTTCGCGGTACCGGACGGCGCGCACGACTACCCCGATGTGCGGCGCAGCGACGCCGAGCGCGGCATGGTCACCGTCGCCGCGGGCGCCGCCGTGCAGGGTCTGCTGGTCGCGCTCGCCGCCGAGGGACTCGGCTCCTGCTGGATCGGCTCGACACTGTTCTGCCCGGGGGTGGTGCGCACCGAGCTGGAGCTACCCGGGGACTGGCGGCCGCTCGGCGCTGTCGCGGTCGGTCACCCCCCCGAGGCGCCGGTGCCGCGGCCACCGCGCGACCCCGACGACTGGCTGGTGCTGCGGTGAGACCCATCAGCGCCGTCCACGGCGACGCGGTCCGCCTGCTGACCGGCTGGCAACCGGTCGACGAAGCGCAGCGCGGCCTGCAGCAGGCATTCCTCGGTTTCCTCGCCGCCCGGCCCGACGCCTGCACCCGCTGCTGCGTGCCCGGCCATCTCACCGCCTCGACGCTGGTGCTCTCGCACGACGGCACGCACGTGCTGCTCACGCTGCACCCGAAGGTCGGCCGCTGGGTGCAGCTGGGCGGGCACTGCGAGGACGGCGACGCCGGGCTGGCCGCCGCCGCGCTGCGCGAGGCCACCGAGGAATCGGGCATCGACGGGCTGGTGATCGAGCCCGAGCCGCTGCACCTCGACGTGCACCCGATCACCTGCTCGCTCGGTGTGCCGACCCGCCACTTCGACGTGCGCTTCCTGGTCCGCGCGCCACGTGACGGCACCCCGGTGCGCAGCGTCGAGTCGGTGGACCTGCGCTGGTGGCCGGTCGACGCGCTGCCCACCGGCGTCGACACGATCCCACATCTCACGCGACTCGCGCTGGGCACCGGGGTGCCGCCGCGGGGACCTCGTCACGAACCGGCGTCCGGGCCGTCCGAGAGCGCCGGGGTCACCGCGAGCGAGGTCGGGTCGGTACCGCCTGGACCGCCCGTCGGACATCGGCCGCAGGGCCCGGCGCACCGGGCCCTCCGGCCCGCCCGTCCCACCTGACGTTTCGAGGAGCCCACGGGCGACGGAGGCGCGTCACATGGCGCGGTAGTCGCGCGGGGCGTAGCGCGGGCCGAAGCGGGGACGGCGGATACCGCTGGCCTCGACGTAGCGCACCGCGCGGTGGCGCTGCGGCGCGTAGGGCGTGAGCACCTCGAGCATCCCGTCGTCGTCGAGGGTGCGACCCAGCAGCGCCCAGCCGACCACCGACGGGATGTGGAAATCGCCGATGCTGACCGCGTCCGGGTCGCCCCACGCCCGCTGCGCGATCTCGGCCGCGGTCCAGACGCCGATGCCGGGGATCTTGCGCAGCAGCGCGCGGCCCGGTTCGCCGCGCAGCTCGACGGCCCGCTCCAGCCGGTGGGCCACCGCGGCCGCGGCCAGCAGCGCCCGCCGCCGCGAGCGGTCGACACCGGCGCGGTGCCACTCCCAGTCGGGGATCGCCCGCACCGCCGCCGGGGTCGGCGGCACCCGCAGCCGCCCGGGTGCCGGCCCCGGAGCGGGCTCGCCGAACCGGTGGCACAGCTCCCGCCAGGAGCGGCGGGCCTCGATCCCCGTCACCTTCTGCTCCAGCACCGCGGGCAGCAGCACGTCCCACACCCGGCGGGTCGAGCCGAGCCGTAGTCCCGGCATCCGGCGACGGGCCTGCGCCACCAGGGGATGGTGCGCCACGAATGCGGAGTCGTCGTCGGCGGCGCCGAGCAGCTCCGGCACGCCGTCGAGCGCCCACACCGCGCCGGGTCCCCAGCAGCGGGCGTGCACGGTCCCGCCGTCATCGCGACGCAGTGCCAGGGTGGCCGGTCCGTCCGGAGTGGTCCCGGCGCGCCACACCGAACCCTCGGCGTCGACCGCCATCGATGGATCGCCTCGGCCCCGTCGCAGCGGTGCCAGCACCGCCCGCAGATCGAGCGGGAAGTCGGGGCGCCAGGCCCGCTCGGGAGTGCTTCCGGGTGTCATGACCACCGGGATCACCCAGGACCGGCGTCGGGCGAGAAGCGCACGCCGCCGTCGGGCAGCACGACACCGGGCCAGATGCGCACCCCGTCGCGCAGCTCGCAGCGGGCGCCGACGACCGATCCCTCCCCGATCACGGCGTCGCACAGTATCGCCCCGTCGCCGATCCGAGCCCCGGCCGCCACGACCGAGCGGGTCACCACCGCACCGGTACCGACATGCACCCGGTCCATCAGTATCGAGCCCGATACCTGCGCACCCGCCTCGATCACGCAGCCCGCGCCGACCGCTGCACCGCCCGAGAGCACCGCAGCCGGGTCCACCCGCGCACCGTCACCGAGCAGCGCCTCGCCGGGGGGGCCGGGCAGTGCGGCCGACGGGGTGATGCCCCGTACCAGGTCGGCCGAGCCCTGCACCAGCGCGGCCGGAGTGCCCAGGTCCAGCCAGTAGGAGCTGTCCACATGGGACTGTAGCCGGGCGCCGGCGGCGAGCAGCCCGGGGAAGGTCTCGCGCTCCACCGACACCGGCCGCCCCGCCGGGATCGAGGAGATCACCTCGCGGCGGAACGCGTAGCAGCCGGCGTTGACCAGATCGGTGGGAGGGTCGTCGCTCTTCTCCACGAATGCCAGCACGCGGCCGTCACCGTCGGTGGGCACGCAGCCGAACGCGCGGGGGTCGGGCACCCGCACCAGGTGCAACGTGACGTCGGCGCCCGCACCCCGATGGGTGCGCACCACATCCCCGGGGTCGATCCCGGACAGCACGTCGCCGTTGAACACCAGCACGTCGGGCTCGGACAGCGCCGCCGCGACGTTGCGAATGCCGCCACCGGTACCGAGCGGCTCGGGTTCGGTCACGTAGTCCAGCGTCAGGCCCAGCGCGTGCCCGTCGCCGAAGCACTCGCCGAAGACGTCCGCCCGGTAGGAGGTGCCCAGCACGACGTGCCGGATCCCGGCCGCGCGGATCCTCGACAGCAGGTGTGTCAGCAGCGGCACTCCTGCCGCAGGCAGCATCGGCTTCGGGGTCGACATGGTCAGCGGCTGCAACCGGCTGCCCGCACCACCGACCAGTACCACCGCCTCGACCCCGTCCAGCGGTGTCGACCGCATGGGCGTTTCCTCCTCGCAACTCGGCCGGCCGGGGATACTCTCACCGACGATGGACGCCTTGCACCGCGCCGACGCGACCCTGGCGCACGCCCTGGCCCGGCGTGACGGCGTCGTCACGCCCGACTCGGCCACCTCCCCGACGGACGTGGAGGCCACGGTGCGGATCCCGCACACGGTGGTTGCGGCGTCGGACCCGGACGAGCTCGATCCCGAGTCCACGGTGGTCATCACGCCGACCCAGCGGGACTCCCGCGAGGCTGACCGACGCTGACGGCGTCACTGCGACCCGCGCCGAAGCAGCACCGAGCGAACGGCCAAGCCCCCGCGCAACGCCAGTCGCAACGGTGCCCGCAACCGCCCGCGATGGCGGTCGGCGAGGTAGCGGTACGTGCTGCGGTGGTGCTCGGCCACCATCCGCCCGGAAGATCGGCTCGTGGCGTGCCCGCCCAGGTGAATCACCTCGGCGGTGGGCACGTACACCGACAGCCAGCCCGCCCGGCCCAGCCGATCACCGAGGTCGACGTCCTCGAAGTACATGAAGTAGCGGGGGTCGAAGCCGTCGACGCTGTCGAACGCGAGCCGCCGAAGCAGCAGGCAGGACCCGGACAGCCACTCCGCAGACCGCTCCCCCATCGCGGCGTCGGACTGCCGGTAGCTGCGGCTCCACGGATTGGCAGGCCACAGCTGCGCGCACAGTGCGTGCCCCACGCCCCGACCCAGCGACGGCAGCAGCCGCGCCGAGGGGTACACGGAGCCGGACGGCTCCCGGATGAGCGGACCGAGCGCCGCGGCGCGGGGCCAGCGCTGGGCGGCCGCGAGCAGCTCGTCGAGCGCGCCCGGCTGCCACTCGATGTCCGGGTTGGCCACGACGACCCAGCCGACCTCGGGCCCGAACTCGGTGATCGCTCGGTTGGCGGCGGTGCCGTACCCGACGTTCTCCCCGATCCGCAGCAGCGTCACGCCGTCGCGGTGCGCCGCCCGCTCGGGTGCCCCGTCGACCGAGCCGTTGTCGGCGAGCACGACACGCAGCGGCCGGGTGGTGGCCTTGGCGAGGGAGTCCAGGAAGGTCTCCAGCGTCTCGCCGGGCGAGTACGTCACCGCGACCACGACGAGCTCGTCGCCGTACCGCGGTACTCGCTGCGGGTCGGTCACAGCGGCCGATTCTGCCCGACCGCTGCAGCGGAGCCCCACCTACCCCGCCATGGTTCCCTGTCGGCATACACCCCTGGCCAGCGAAGGAGGGGTCACGCTTCGGGGTCGGCACGGTGCCGAGGATCAGCCCTTCACGGCGCCCTGGGTGAACCCGGAGATGAACCGGGCGAGCAACAGGTTGAACAGCAACGCGATCGGCACCGCGATCAGGACGCCCGCAGCCTGCAGCGACTGCCAGAAGAAGATGTCACCGCGGATGAGCTCGGTGGGCACTCCCGTGCTGACCACCTTCTCCGACGTGGGCGAGATGAAGGCGAGCGCGTAGATGAACTCGCTGGCGACGAGCGTGAACGCGAAGACGATGATGGCGACGACGCCGGGGAACAGCAGCGGCACGACCGTGCGGGTGAAGGCGCCGAGCCGGCTGTAACCGTCGACCATCGCCTGCTCCTCGATGTCGCGGGGCAGCGCCTTGAGGAAGCCGATGAGCAGCCACACCGACACCGGGATCGTGATCGTGGGGTAGACGAGCACCAGCGACCAGGAGGAGTCCTGCAGCCCGGTGGCGACCACCAGCCGCGACAGCGACAGGAACAGCAGCGTCGGCGGCACCAGGTAGACGAAGAAGATGCCGATGCCCATCGGCCCCGCCCACGGCCGGTCCAGCCGCGTCAAAGCGTACGCCGCGGGCACGCCCAGCACCAGCGTGATCGCGACCACCAGCAGCCCCACCCACACGGTGTTGGCCACGAAGGTCAAGAAGGCGGTGTCGGTGAACAGGAAGATGACGTGGTCGAGCGTGGCGGGCTCGTTGAAGATGAACGGGTTGTTGTCCGGGTCGTAGAGGTCGGCGTTGAGCTTGAGCGCGGTGATCGCGCCGTAGAGGAACGGCCCGGCACACACCAGCGCGGCGAGCACCGCCACGGCGTAGAGCGCCGTACGCGCCAGCACGTGGCGCCTGCGGTAGTACCGGCGCAGCCGGGCCGCCCGCGTAGCGTCCAGGCTAGGCGGTGCAGCCGCTGTGCTCACCATCAGAACACCTCGATCCGACGCACCGCACGCAGGATGAGCACCGCGGCCGCGAGCAGCAGCGGGAACAGGAACAGCGCGATCGCCGCGCCCTGGCCGATGTCGCCACCCTCGATGCCGACGATGAACGCCCAGCTCGACAGCACCTGGGTCGAGTTGGTCGGCCCGCCGCGGGTCAGGATGTAGACGACGGCCATGTCGGTGAAGGTGAAGATCGCGCCGAACAGCGCGGCCACCGCGATCAGTGGCGTGGTCAGCGGAATGGTCACCTCGAACATCCGCCGCCAGAACCCGACGCCGTCGACCCGCGCCGCGTCCTGCACGTCGGTCGGGATGCCCAGCAGCCCGACCATCATGATCACCGCGGCGAGCGGGACGAGGCGCCACACGTGCACCGCGATCACCGAGGCGGTGGCGAGCTCGGGCCTGCCGAGGAAATACAAGTGGTTCTCGATGAGACCGAGGTTGCGCAGCACCCAGTCGATCGGGCTGTAGATCGAGTCGTAGAGCCACAGCCAGGCGACCGACGACAGCGCGACCGGCGTGGTCCAGGGCAGCAGCACCAGGAACCGGACGACCCACTTGCCGTGGAACTCGGCGACCAGGATGTTGGCCAGCACCTTGCCCAGCACGATGATCAGCGCCATCGACACCGCGGTGAACACGAAGGTGTTGCCCAGTGCCTTCCAGAACACGGGATCGTCGAAGATTCGGCCGAAGTTGCGCAGCCCCACCCAGTCGTAGGACGGGTCGCCCGCGGTGACGTCGCTGAACGCGAAGGCGACCGCGAGTCCGAACGGGACGGCGACGACGAGCACGATATAGACCACGGCGGGCAGCAGCATCGCCCACGCCAGGAAGCCCTCCCGATCGGCGAGCCGGCGAACCGGCATGCGCGGTGAGGTGGCTGCCTGCTCGTGGCGCAACGTCTGCGTCACGGTTTCACCTTCATCCCACCCTGACCGGCTCGGTGCGTAGGCCGGTGTCGGCGTCGAAGAAGCGCAGCCGTTGCGCCGCCACGGCGAACTCGTGGGTGTGGCTCGGGGTCAGTGAGTCAGTGACCGTGGCGGGAAGCCGTGCCACCACCCGGGTCTGCTCGCCGAGCCGGGCCACCGACCCGTAGACGTGACGGTCACCGGACAGGTACTCGATCCGGTCCACCTCGAACGGCACGGTGATCCGCTCCCCCGCCACGTGCTCGGACGGCAGCAGGTGCTCCGGGCGGAAACCGACGAGCACCCCGGCACGGGGTACCAGGTTCATCGGCGGCGAGCCGATGAAGGTGGCGACGAAGGTGTCGGCGGGGTCGTCGTAGACCTCGGTCGGATGGCCCAGCTGGCGAACGGTGCCCGCATCCATGACCGCGATCCGGTCGCCGAGCCCCATGGCCTCGGCCTGGTCGTGGGTGACGTAGACCGTCGTCGTACCGAGCTGCTGCTGGAACCGCCGCAGCTCGTCACGCGCGGTCGCCCGCAGCTTGGCGTCCAGATTGGACAGCGGCTCGTCGAGCAGGAACACGTGCGGATCACGCACCAGCGCCCTGGCCAGCGCCACCCGCTGGCGCTCGCCGCCGGACAGCTGTCTCGGCGTGCGGTCGAGCAGCTGGGAGATGCCGAGCAGCTCGGCCGCCCACTCGGCCTTGCGGCCGCGTTCGGCCTTGCCGAGCCGCTGTCCACTGTCGGATCGTTGGGCCTTGAGCGGGAAGACGATGTTGCCCAGCACGGTCTTGTGCGGGTAGAGCGCGTAGCTCTGGAACACCATGGCGATCTTGCGCACCCGGGGTGGCAGCCCGTTGACCACCGAGCCGCCGATGAGGACCTCGCCGGAGCTCGGCTGCTCGAGACCGGCGATGGTGCGCAACAGCGTGGTCTTGCCGCAGCCCGACGGCCCGAGCAGCACGAGGTACTCGCCCTCGTCGGTCGCGAGGTCGACGCCGTTGATGGCGTGCACCCGCCCGCGGTCATAGGTTTTGTGCAGGCCCCGGACCTCGACGGCGACCGTCACACCATCCTCCCGTTCAGCCCGATCCTCCCGTTCAGCCCGATCCTCCCGTTCAGCCCCATCCTCTTGTCAGCCACTGCCGACGAGGCCGCGCCGGCGCCACTTGTCGAAGACCGGTGTGATCTGAGCCTCCGCGCGCGCCACCGTCTGTTCCGGGGTCATCTCACCACGAGCCGCGCGGGCGTACATGTTCGGAATGATGTACTGGCCGAAGACCTCGCCGACGGCCGGGTTGGCCGGCCCGGGATGGCCGATGTTGGTGGCCCAGTCGGTGGCGCCCTGCAGCACCGCCAGCTTGTCCGAGGGCGTCGAGCCGAACGGGTCGTCGGCCAGCCAGCCGTCGAGCTGCGGCACCAGCCCGCTCCATGCGGGGAAGTCGTAGAGCTTGGAGTAGTAGGCCGCCGAGGCCATGTTGGCCGTGTAGTGCAGCAGGAACTCCTTCGCCGCATCGGCGTTGGGGCTGAGCTGCGGAACGATCCAGTTGTACATCACGTGCTGCGCCGCGATGGCGGTCTCGGGTCCCTGGAGCGCGGGCACGAACAGCGTGTCGTCGGCGACCTGCGGGTTCCGCTGCTGCGAGCTGCGGTAGGCCGAGATGGAGTTGAGGATGTAGGAGAGCTCCCCGGCGATCAGCCCCTGGTTGTTGCTCGAGGCGTTCCAGGAGAAGACCTCCGGGGTCATGGTGTCGCGGTAGAGTCGCTGCATGAACTCCACCGCGGCGACGGTCTGCGGCGAGTTGATCACGACCTGCTCGTTGGCGTCCTGAATCGCGCCGCCGAACGACCACAACAGCGCCCGGCCCGCCATGTTCGAGTCGATCTCCTGCGACATGCCGATACCGAGCTGGACGTCCTGGCTTCGCTTGATCTCGGCGCCGCCCTCGAGCAGCTCCTGCCACGTCGACGGACCGCCGGGCAGGCCGACCGGCTCCCAGAGGCTGCGCCGGTAGTCGCCCGGGTCGGGTACCCAGCCCGGTGCGTAGGCGTAGTACTTGCCGGTGGCGGGGTTGAGGCTGGACTTGCGGCACAGCTCGAGCTGGGTGCCGTAGCGGTTGTTCGCCTCCTGCGTGACGTCGGCGAGGTCGAGCACGCTCTGCTCGTACTGCGACAGCGTCGCGATGTACTGGATGAGGTCGTGGCCCTGCCCGGCCTGCAGCTCTGCGGCGATCCTAGCCGGGATATCGGCGACGGAGATGTGGTCGACGGTGACATTGACGCCCACCTGCTCGCCCCACTGCCGCGCGAACTCGTCGAACCACTCGGTGTCGTGGCTCGGAACGAAATGGCTCCACAGCAGGATGGACAGGTTGCCCGACAGCCTGCCGGCGGGCTCGGTGAATGCGGTGCTCGGCGCCGGCACCGACGCTTGCGCCCCGCCGCCGGGCCCGCCCCCCGGCTCGCTCGCGCAGCCCGCCGCTAGCCCGAGTCCTGTCAGGCCGGTGGCCTGCAGGAAGCGACGCCGGGTCCAGGGTCCGTATGCGGCCATCTGCCCACCTCCTCGATCACTGGAGCGACGCTAACCCACCCGAATGGGTGAGACTAGACACAATCAGGTACCGATCTGAGTACGTCACCGAGCCTTCCGACCCGCGGCACGCTGCCCTTCCGACCCGCGGCACGGCGCCCTACGGTCGACCAATGGCGTCATCGGCCGTACCCCCGGACGCTGCGCGGGTGCACGATCCTTCCAGCTACGTCGCGAGCGTGCCCTTCGACGTGCTCGCCCGGCTGCGCGACGAGCACGGCGTCGTGCGGGTCGATGAGCCGGCGCTGCTCGGCGGGCCCGCCGGTCCCGGCTACTGGCTGGTGCTCCGCCACGCCGACGTCGAGCGCGTGCTGCGCGACCCGGAGACGTTCTCGTCGGCGGCGGGCGGTACCCAGATCCGCGACCCGGCGAGCCCCGCCGATCTCGACTTCGTGCGCCGGATGATGCTCAACATGGACCCGCCGGAGCACTCCCGGCTACGCCGCCCGCTGGCGCGCGCGTTCACCCCGCGCGCCGTCGCGCGGCTGCAGCAGCGCATCGCAGGCCACGCCCGCGGGATCGTCGACCGCATGCTGGGCGACGCGTCGCACGGCGAATGCGACTTCGCCAAGGACGTGGCGGCCGACCTGCCGCTGCTGACCCTGGCCGACGTCCTGGGGGTGCCTACCGCCGACCGGTGGCTGCTGTTCGACTGGTCGAACCGCGTGATCGGCTTCCAGGACGAGGACTACGCCGGCAGTGCGGCCTTCGACGGCCGGGGCGGCACCGAGCTGTCCCGGGAAGCACTGCGACTGCGGCCGTCGCCGGACTCCGAGGGGCGGATGCCGGACCCACGGACCAGGGCGGGCATGCCCGACCTCTACACCTACGCGCACCTGCTCGCCGAACACAAGCGCCGCGAGCCAGGCGACGACGTCATGTCGATCATGCTCGGTCAGGCCGATGCGGTGACGGCGACGGAGTTCGAGAACCTGTTCTGGCTCTTCGCGGTCGCCGGCAACGAGACGCTGCGCAACGGCATCCCGGGCGGGATGGTCGCGCTGCTCGAGCACCCCGATGCCCAGCGCGCGCTGCGCGCCGACCCGGCGATGCTCGAACGCGGGGTGGAGGAGATGCTGCGGTGGTGGACCCCGGTGATGACGTTCCGGCGCACCGCCACCACCGACGTGACGCTCGCCGGGGTGGGCATCAGCGCCGGCGACAAGGTCGTCGTCTCGTTCATCTCGGCCAATCGCGACCCGGCTGTCTTCGCCGACCCCGACCGCTTCGACGTGCACCGCGAACCCGGCCGGCATCTGGTGTTCGGGCACGGCCCGCACTTCTGCCTCGGTGCGGTGCTTGCCCGCGCGCAGCTGCGGGCGCTGTTCACCGAACTGCTCTCCCGCACCCGGTGGATCACGGCCGCCGGCCGGCCCGCGCTGCTTCGGTCGAACTTCCAGCGCGGGGTCAAGCGCCTGCCTATCGCGTGGACGCGCTGACGGGCAAGCCCGTCGTTGCTGATCGAACTTCATCGCGGCGCGGTCACCATGTCGGAGACCGTGCGCCGACCTGACGATCGGCCAGCTCGCCGAACACTCCGGGCTCGCCGCACACGTGCTCCGGTACTGGGAATCCATGGGCCTGCTCGCACCAACCCGCACTGAGCGGGTCTACCGGCTCTGGCGCGTCGGCGAGCGTGACGTCTCGATGTGGCGGAGGACGTGGTCGGCCACAGTGAGGAAGCCGGCGAGGTCGGGGGCGGGCAGGTGTCCGAGAAGGGTATGGGCGGCGTCGTGCCGTTCGGTGTGCATCCGGTCTGCCGCCGCACGGCCCTGCGCGGTGAGTGTCACCAGGGTCGCGCGCCGGTCGGTGGGGTGCGGGCCACGGGCGACCCAGCCGTCGGTCTCGAGGACGTCGACGAGGGTGGTGATGTGGCGCGGTGTGCAGTGCACGGCCTGGCTGAGCGCTCGTTGGACCATCGGTTGGCCGTGGTGGTGCAGCACGAGCAGGAGCTCGGCACGCGCGGTGGTGAGGCCGCGTTCGGTCAACGTGGTCTGCATCAGGTCGCCGAGCACGCTCGCGAGTTCGAACGTCTTGTCGAGCACCGTGACCGGATCTGGCTTCATGCTGACACGGTATCACTGTGTACGGAGTTTTCTATGTACATAGCTCATCATGTATGCTCTCATGGTTATCTCACGACGGGGGGCGACCATGAACCCGACAGCACAGCGGACGACGACACCGGCAGGGGACCCGGCATGGCTGGTATCGGACTACGACACGGTGAAGCGACTGCTCGCGGATCCGCGGCTGGGCCGCAGCCACGCCGACCCGGACGCCGCGTCGCGGTACTCGGAGTCGATGATTTTCGGTCGGCCGTACCCGGTGTCACCGACCGAGGCCGCTGACCACACCCGGATGCGGCGGCTGCTCGCGCCGTGGTTCTCCGCCCGCCGGATGGAGGTGCTGCGCTCACGGGTGCAGCGGCTGGCCGACCAGCTGCTGGACGATCTCGCCGGCGGCGGTGCGCCCGCCGACTTCCACGAGGCCGTCTCCTTCCCGCTGCCGGCGCTGGTCATCTGCGAGATCCTCGGCGTGCCCTACGCCGACCGGGAGGACTTCCGGCGCTGGTCCGACGACGCCGCCGACATGACCGACCAGGCCCGCTCGTTCAGTGGGCTGGCCGCGCTGTGGCAGTACATGACCGGCCTGGTGACCACGAAGCTCGACGACCCCGGCGACGACGTGCTCTCCGCGCTGGTCACCGCGCACCGCGCCGACCCGGAGGACCTCACCCTCGACGGCGTCGCGCAGCTCGGTGCGGCGCTGCTGTTCGCCGGCCACGAGACCACCGTCGCGGCAATCGACACCGGTGTGGTGCTGCTGACGACCCACCCCGCACAGCGCGACGCGCTGCGCCGCGACCCGACGCTCGTCCCGGACGCCGTGGAAGAGATCCTGCGCTCCGCCCTGCCGGTTCCCCTGGAACACACCGACAGCGGCCCCAGCCATGGCCTGGCACGCTGGGCCAGCGCCGACCTCGACGTCGACGGGATCACGATCCCGGCCGGTGACCTGGTGCTGCTCGGCCTGCAGCAGGCCAACGACGACCGGTGGCTGGTCGGCGACCGGCCCGGCTTCGACATCGCCCGCCGCCCCAACCCCCACCTGACCTTCGGACACGGCCCGCGCTTCTGCCTCGGCGCACCGCTGGCCCGCCTCGAGCTGCAGGTCCTGATCGGCACCCTGCTCGACCGGTTTCCCGCGCTGGCGCTCGCCGTGCCGGTCGGGCAGCTCCAGCCCCGCACCACGTTGCTCACCGGCGGCGTCGCCCCTCTTCCGGTCACCTGGTGACCACCGAGCTGTGAAAGGACTCCGATGGCGTCGCCCTCTACCGCATCCACTGATCGCCCCCGGCGACTGTTCAGCCGCTTCTACGCTCGGATCAGCGAGCGCATGGAAGCAGAAGGCATGACCGACCTCCGATCCGAGCTGCTGGCCGACCTGACCGGCGAGGTGGCCGAGATCGGCGCAGGCAACGGCATGAACTTCACCCGCTACCCGAGCACGGTCACGCGGGTGGTGGCGATCGAACCCGAGCCTCACCTGCGCGGCCTGGCCACCCAAGCGGCCGGATCGGCTTCGGTGCCCGTGGCCGTGCAGCCCGGCACCGCGGACCGACTGCCGTTGCCTGACCACAGTGTCGACGCCGCCGTGCTGTGCCTGGTCATGTGCTCGCTCGACGACCGGCCGGGCGCGCTGGCCGAGCTGCGCCGGGTGCTACGCCCCGGCGGGACGCTGCGGTTCCTGGAACACACCATCGCCGACACCCCGGGTCTTCGGGCGGTGCAACGGGTCGCCGACGCCACCCTGTGGCCGCTGCTCGCGGGAGGCTGCCACACCGCCACCGACCCGGTCGCCGCACTCACCCGCGCCGGGTTCGAGATCACCACGTGCCGCCGGCTGCGGTTCCCGGACAACAGGTTCACCCAACCCTCCAGCCCGCACGTCCTCGGCACCGCCCGCACACCGGAGTAGCGCACAGGCTTGCCGACCCCCCGCGGGCACGGCCGGATGGCGCTCAGCGGAATGGCGCTCAGCGAATCCCACACCACAGGTCCTGTGAGCCCGGCGGGAGGTGGGTCGTGGGCCGCCGTCCCAGACGAGCTGACGTGCACCAGTGAGCGGCGAGCTTCAGCAGCGGAGAGGGTTGCGCAGGGGTCTTCGATCTGGGTCGATGACCGCGGGTGGAATGAAGTCGACTCGGTCGGGATGAATGGTGATTTCCCATCCAGTGTTGTGCACCAACCGGTGGTGAGTCGCCGGGGGGAGTTGCACCCCCCGGCGCTCGTAGAACCGTGCGTGACAGTCTCCCGTCACACGGCTCCCGTTGTCGAACCGCTCGGGAGTGCTCCGTGTCGCCAGTGGACGAAGAGGCCCGGGTAGGTGCTGGCGATGTGGGCGAGTCGCCGTCGGGCTTTCGTTGGCCACCGGTGCAGGTGTTTGTACTTTCGCATGGCCCATTTGACCAGATGCGGATTGATCCGACTGGCGAGGAAGTGGATCAACATGGATTTGTAGAAGCGCCCGTAGTAGTTGATCCAGCCCGCCACGACGCGGTTGATCATCGTGGCGATCTCGCGGAAGTTCAAGTCGGTGCGCCGGCCCAGTCGCCACGCCCGGATGGTTTGAGCCATATGCTTCTTGGCGGCCTTGCTGACAGCGGGAAGAAATCCCATCCACCATCCCCCGTTCTTGCTGGGGGCTTGCCGCGGCCGGAAGGTGTAACCCAGGAAGGTGAACTCGGTGATCGGATGTCGGTCGCCGCGCCCATCCTGCTTGCAGTACACGATCCTCGTCTTCTCCCGGTGGAGCTTCAAGCCGAATCGCCACAAGCGGCCAGCGATGACGTCCCGCATGTACTTGGCCTGTCGTTCGCTGGTGCAGTGGACGATGACATCGTCGCAGTACCGTTCGAACCCGATCTGTGGTTGCTCTCGACTCAACCAGGAGTCGAAGGCGTAGTGCATGAACAGGTTCGACAACAGAGGTGAGATCGCCGATCCCTGCGGGGTTCCGCGATCCCTGGCTTCCAGGGTTTTGTCCG
>WHSY01000189.1 GCA_009379815.1 Pseudonocardiaceae bacterium | reverse complement strand
GTCGCCCACCGCATGGGCCGATACCCCAGTCTGTACCCGTGGCCCGACCAGGGTGAGGAGCGCTAAGACCTCATGGAAGAGCACGAGCTGCCCACCCAGCGAGAGATGTTCCTCAACACCCTCGCCGAGCTCGACGAAGCGCGAAACCACACCTCCGAAGCAGCGAACTGGGTGCGCTCAGACTGGCGGCCGCTCGGCACCACGCTGACCGACCAGGGCGCCAACGCCCGCGATACCGTCCTCGACAACGTCGGCAAGATCAAGAACCTCATCGATCAGACGAAGAACGCGCTGCACGACGCGATCGAGTGCACCCCGCACCAGCGGTGACGTTCCAGGAGAGCACCGGAATGCCAGACGAAAAGCGTCCTGCCAGCCGAGTCGACTGGCCACTGTGGTCAGGAGCCGTGCTGGGGATCATCGCTGGCACACTTGCCCTCGTCCTCGACCTGGCGCTCAGCGGCTTCTGGGACGACACGGCGACCGCCGTGGTCTGCGCGGCGGGTGCGTTCGGCATCTTCTATGGCTGGGCGAAACGGTCGCAGCGGCAGGGCCTTTCAGCGACACATGGCCGCGTGCGGCGGGCGCTGTTCATCTACGTGATCGTCACCGCCGGCGTGGCGATCGTGCCCGTCGTCGTCATTGGCAAGCTGGGCTCGTCGTGATGGTGTGGTCGCCTGGGGTCGCTACGCTAGATCCTGTTCTGTCGTGAGGAGTCTCGCCAAGATGAGCGCACAGCCGATGCACCAGGATCCCGACGATCCGGCCGAGATCCTTCAGCGATTGCCTGAGCGCTGGCATGCCGAGTTTCTTACCGAGTATCACGCCGCGCTCG
Source organism: Pseudonocardiaceae bacterium (assembly GCA_009379815.1). Lineage (GTDB taxonomy): Bacteria > Actinomycetota > Actinomycetes > Mycobacteriales > Pseudonocardiaceae > WHSY01. The sequence goes on along the minus strand of WHSY01000189.1, from coordinate 602 downwards.
ACGCGGCGCATGAGGTGCGGCAGTGGCAGACGCTCCGCGCGCTGCTTCACCGGTGGCGGCTGCGGGCGGTCGCGTTGAGCGACCCGGGCTTCGAGGAAGCCGCCGACGAAGCGCGCCGCGCACGCCCGGAGGACCTGACACCGGTGCCCGACTGGGCCGACGGGCGGTGAGGTACCGCCCCGTCCTCACCGGGCGAGCGCTCAGTCAGTTCCGCGACCTTCAAAGTGACCCGGTGGTCTACCAGGCGCTGATGGAACGCCTCCTGTGGCTGGTCGACGAACCCTGGGACGCCTGGGCGGTCTACTCCGGCGACGAGCCAGAGTTCCGGCAAGCGCAGTTCGGCGAGTATGGCCTGGTCTCTTTCCGCATCCGACGTCGGCCTGTCCAGCCGCACCGTACGGCACCGTCCACACCGCACACAGGCGCGCTGATCGCGGCGAGACATGACGGGCCTCCCCGCGTTCTTCCTGGTGGCGGCCGTTCGGCCGGGGCAGGCCTGGCCTGCCCGCTTTCCTGCCGGTACCGCCGCCGCGGAATCTGCGGGTCAAGTGAGGGCGGCCGCCGGTGCGGGAAGTTGCGGAGGAGCGGCAGTGGAGGAGCCA
>WHSY01000188.1 GCA_009379815.1 Pseudonocardiaceae bacterium | reverse complement strand
GTCGTGGTTGTCGCAGGTCGAGCGCGGGTTGCGCACCGTCGATAAACTCTCGCTGCTCATCCAGATCGCAGCGATCCTCGAGGTCGATGTCCAGGACCTCTCGCCCAGTCCATGGAAGTACACGCCCGCCCGCGATGTGCACGTCAAGGCACTCAACGCGATCCGGACCGTCCTGACCGATTACGGCCACCTACTCGCGGCCGAACCCACCATCTGGCCGCTCGCGCAGTTCAGAACGGCGGTTGTCGAGGCTCATCGGGACTACCAAGCTGCGCGTTACGACAAGGTCTCGGCCGCACTCCCGGACCTGCTTGCTGTGGCCGACGGGTACGGGGACGCATCCCCTGACGTGCAGTTCGTGAAGTGCTCCGCCTACGTCGTTGCCTCGAAACTCCTGGCCAAGGTCGGAGAACCGCATCTTGCCTGGATTACGGCAGACCGAGCGGCAACCGCCGCCCTCATCTCAGGTTCCATGGAGGCACAAGGGCAGGCCGCGTATCAAGTCGTGTGTGCACTGCTCCGAGATGAACGAACCGAGGACGCCGAGCGAATTGCGGTCACCGCAGCCGAGCGTCTGATGCCATCCGTGCGGCCAGATGAGCCGGAATTGATCTCAGTGGCCGGAGCGCTATGGCTCATCGGTGGCGTCATTGCTGCCCGCACAGTGAACCGTCGTGCGACTCTCGAACGTGTCGACCATGCAGACCGCCTGGCGCAGGAACTCCGGAGAGATGGCAACTACGCATGGACCGCGTTCGGGCCCACGAACGTCGCCATCCATCGGGTTTCCGTCGCAACCGAGATGGGCGACCCGCAAGAGGTGCTCAGCCTGGCGAGCTTCGTGCAGCCCGACGCCATGCCCGAGGGCCTACTCAGTCGACGCGCGCAACTTCATCTTGATCTCGCGTGGGCGCAAGCCCAGCAAAAGCGCGACCCCGAAGCAGTCCTACATCTCGTGGAGGTCGAGAGGATCGCGCCAGAGCTTGTCAGGTACGGCGTAATTCCACGCGAGATCATCCGCACACTTCTCAAACGCGAGCGTCGAGGCCGTACACCTGCACTCCGACAGGTCGCTAGGCGGGCAGGAATCCTTAGGTGAACAACCATCAGCAGAAGATGCTCTACCTTGTAGTGACCGGCGCTCCGCTGACACAGTGGACAGCGGACGCGGTAGCAACGGCCGAGCTCGCAGGGTGGCGGACGGCCGTCATCGCCAGCCCATCAGCGGAGTCGTGGCTCGCTCAAGTCAACCGCGACGATGTTCGAGCGCCGGTGCTCACCGAACATCGCGACCCAAACGAGGCGAAGCGCCTGCCCCTGCCCGACGTGGTGCTGATGGCTCCTGCCACGTTCAACTCGGTCAACAAGCTCGCCACCGGAATCGCCGATACGTACGCTCTAAGCGTCATGTGCGAAGCACTGTCCCGACGAGTGCCGACTGTGCTGG
>WHSY01000187.1 GCA_009379815.1 Pseudonocardiaceae bacterium | reverse complement strand
ACCTCACCACACACGCGCCGGTACCACCGATCCCGATCTTGCTGAGAAAACCTCATTGCGCCTGGATCGCCTGCGCGACCTCGGGATAGGTCGGAAGCCCGGCAGGGACGAGGAAGCTGATGTCGAGGTTCGTCGCCCCGGCCTGTTCGAGCAGCCTGCGCGCCTTGTCGGGATTGTATTCGTAGAGCACGTCCGGGATCGAGTCGTTATAGGCATAATAGCCTGGCGGGAATGGCTGGTCGGTCACCTCGCAATAACCGAAGAAGATGGTCTCGCAGATGCTCTGTCGATCGAGTGCGTGGACCATCGCCCGCCGAACGCGCACGTCGTCCTGTTTCGCGCGGGATCGGTTCTGTACGATGTAGTAGTACTGCAGCTCGGTGTTCAGCTTCAGCTCGAGGGTGGGATCGTTCTTCACCTGACGTACCTGGTTGGCGCCGATAGTGGTCGCGTCGACCTGGCCGGTGCGCAGCGCATTGAGCCGCGCGACCTGGTCCGAGATCACCCGGATCTCGAGGGTCTCGACCTTGGCCGGGTCACCCCAGTAGTCGTCGAACCGGGTGAACACGGTCGTGGCGCCGGCTGTGTGCGACACCATCTTGAACGGTCCGGCACCGACCATCTTCTCGTCCAGGTTTACGCCCTCCTCGAGGGCCCGAGGGCTGACCTGGATCCCCGCGCGGTCGGCCAGCGCGCCGATGACGGAGACATCAGGCTTCGACAGGTTCACCTGGATGGTGTAGTCGTCGACGATCTCGACGCTCTCGATCGAGGCGATGTCCGTGGTGACCGACGAACCCTCGACGTTCTTCGCCCGCTCCAGATTCATCGTGGCTGCTCGCGCGTCGAATGTCGCGCCGTCGTGGAATGTCACCCCTCGGCGCAGCTTCATCGTCAGTGTCGTGCCGTCCGCACTGAACTCCCACGACTCCGCCAGCCCCGGGATCAGCTCACCGTCGGGCGCGAGGTGGACGAGCCGGTCGTAGGCGGGGAACAGCGTGGTCCCGTCCTGGCTGATGCTGGCGCGGTGGGGATCCAACCGGCTGACGGTGATGGGATAGGCGTAGACGAACGTGCCGTCGGGATCGACGGTGCCCTGGGCCTGCGAACCGGCACTTCCGGCGCATCCAGCGGCGACCAACGTGAACAGCACGAGAAACACCACACACGACGTGGGACGCGAGAAGCTCCGGTAGCTCTTCGCTTCGGCTGTGGCGGCCACGGAGAGGCCGGCGACCGTAGGCCGGGGGACAATGGTGGATAAACGAGAACGCATGATGCCCCTCATCCGGATTCCGGCAGCACTGACAAAGTGCCAGCCGATGCGGTGAATCGACTTATCGATCGATTGTAAAGTAACGTGTGCGGTGCGGAGGGTCAATGCCGCCGGCCACCTCGATCTGGCGGCGCCGACAGGCCGGGCACCGCCACGTCACGAGGGGAGGCCCTCCGCTGGCGCCCGCCTGACTCGGGTCGGTTGCGCGGTGGGGGGCACCGTGACGGCG
>WHSY01000186.1 GCA_009379815.1 Pseudonocardiaceae bacterium | reverse complement strand
GTTGGGCGATCCGGGCGATGGCCATGAACTCCGCAGTCTTGGAGGCTTTCATCTGCGGGCCGTTGTCGGAGACCGCGAGCAGGACCGGGACGCGGTCGTCGTTGTCGGGGACCTGGCCGCTGGCGAGCTGTTCGGCGAGGGTGGCGTCTTCGAGCAGCCATCCCTTGCCATCGGCCTCCAGGGCGGCGATGAACGCGGTCTCGACCTGGACCCAGGTCTCCTCCGGGGCGAGCACGGTGGACAGCCAGTAGCGGGAGACCACGTCGAGCACCGCGATCGCGCACCAGCCCCTCAAGCCGGTGAAGTGGGTGAAGTCGTAGATGTAGATCTGACCCGGGACCAGCTCGACCCAGTCCGGCCACGGCGTCTTCGGACGCTTCTGGCGGACCTGCGGCAGCCCGGGCAGGTGCATGCCGGCCGCGGTGAGTACCCGCAGCACGGTGGATTCGGCGACGAACACCGCGTCGAGTCGGGAGCCGCGGTGGGCCAGCTTGCGGTGCGAGAGGTCCACCCGCCCCCAGTCCTTCGCGAGCTCGAGCACGGCGTCGGTTTCCCAGCCCAACAACGCATGCAGCGCCTCGCCGGTCGGCGGGCCAGGGGCCAGGTCTTCCAGCCCGGCTCCGGCGGCCGCCTTGGCCTGCCAAGTGAGCATCCGGGCGTGGTCCAGCCCGAGCTGCCGGCACGCCCACCGGCCGGAGAACCCGTGGGTTCGGGCGTGGTCGACCAACTCCAGCAGTGCCTGTTTCGCCGGCCCTTCCACTCGGGCCGGGACCAGGCCAGCGTTCAGGTGAGTAGCCGGGGGCATCGCAGCCCCCGGCTCTCGCAGAACCGTACGTGACGATCTCCCGTCATACGGCTCCCACGGGTCGGCTGACGGCGGGGCACGTGAACTGCCAGTGGGCGAACAGGTCTGGTTGCCGTCGTTGGACGGCGTGCAACCAGTCCCATGCTCGCCGCGGCTTTCCGCGCAGTCGTTTGAACTTGTGCATTGCCCACCGGACCAGGTGCTGGTCGATGCGCATCGCGAGGGAGAACAGCTCGGAGCGGTAGAAGGCCCCGTAGTAGCCGAACCAGCCTCGCACCTGAGGATTGATCGCCTCGGCGATGCCGGTCAGGTGCGACCCGCTGCGACGGCGCAGGTGCCAGCCCCGGATCCGGGAGCCGATCGCTTTACGCGCGCTGGCGCTGATGGCCGGGGAGAAGCTCGCGAAGTAGCCTCTGCGGCCTTTGGCCAGGCGTGCCCGGAAGGTATAGCCGAGGAACTCGAAGCTGGTGTGCTCCGCCTCCCCGACACGGTTCGCGTCCTTGCAGTACACGACCTTCGTCTTGTCCGGGTGCAACTCGAGGCCTAAGCCTGCGAGCCGTTCGGCGACGGCGACCCGAAGTGCCCGGGCCTGCTGCTCACTGTCGCAGTGGGCAACGATGTCGTCCGCGTAGCGTTCGAACGGGACGCCCGGATACTGCCGGGTCATCCACTGATCGAACGCGTAGTGCATGAACAGGTTAGCCAACAG
>WHSY01000185.1 GCA_009379815.1 Pseudonocardiaceae bacterium | reverse complement strand
CCGGACTTCCGAAGATCGTAGGCAGATTCGGGCTTGATCGTTAGTGTTGCTGCTGGTCAGCGCGGTGTCCGGGGCGCTGGACCGGGAAATGGTGTAGGCACACGAGTTGGGTGTGTCGGCTGGACTGGCATGGGCGAATGTGCTGGTGTGTAGGCCATGTACTTGCGGGAGAGTCGGCGAACCAACCGCGACGGATCGATGGTGCGGTATCTGCAGCTGGCCCACAACGAGCGCCGTACCGACACGGGCAGCCCGGTGGCCAAGGTGATCCACAACTTCGGTCGGGCCGATCGGGTCGACCGCGACGCGCTGGCCCGGCTGGTCTCGTCGATCTCGCGGTTCCTCGAACCCGAGGCCGCGGTCGCGGCCGCCGCGGGAGCCGAGGTGGAGGTGCTGGACTCGCGGCGCCTGGGTGGGGCGTGGACGTTGGACCGGCTCTGGGACCGGCTGGGGATCGGGGCGGCGATCCGGCGGGTCGCGGCCGGCCGCCGGCTGGACGGTGAGGTGGTCGAGCGGGTGGTCTTCGCCCTGGTCGCCCAGCGGGCCCTGGAACCGGCGAGCAAGCTGGAGGCCACCCGGTGGGTCGCCCAGCGGGTCGCGGTGGAGGGCTGTGCGGGGTTTGACGCCGACGCCGCGTATGCGGCGATGGACTTCCTGCTGGATGCGCTCGACGAGATCGCCTCGGAGACCTTCTCCTCGGTGGCGCATCTGCTCAACTTGGATCTGGACATCGTGTTCGTGGACACGACCTCCACCTACTGGGAGACCGAGACCGCCGACGACGACCTCGACCTCGCCGACCTCGACCTCGCCGACCCGGTCGCCGACGACGAGCACGCCAGCCCGGCCGAGTCGGGGATGCGGGCGTTCGGGCACTCCAAGGACCACCGCGCGGATCTGCCGCAGGTGGTGATCGCGATGGCGGTCACCCGCGACGGCGTGCCGGTGCGGTGCTGGACCTTCGCCGGGGACACCGCCGATCAAGCGATCATCCGCACGATCAAGGACGATCTGGGTGGGTGGGGGCTGCGCCGGCTGGTGTGGGTGGCCGACCGCGGGTTCGCCTCCGCGGCGAACCGGGCGTATCTGACCCGCGGGGGCGGGCACTACATCCACGCCGAGAAGCTGCGCGCGACCAACACCGAGGCCACCGCCGCGCTGGCCCGCCCGGGCCGCTACCGCACCGTCGCCGACAACCTGCGGGTCAAGGAGGTCGCGGTCGCCCCCGGTGGGGACGGTGACGGCGACGACGGCGCCCGGGCGCAGCGGCTCGTGATCTGCCACAACCCCGAACAGGGCGAACGCGACCAGCAGGTCCGGAACAACCTCATCACCCACCTGCAACAGTTGATCGACGGCTCCGACGGCTGGACCCCGCGCCGACGCGACGAGTTCGGCGGCAGCCTCAAGACCAAACCGGGTCTGCGCCGCTACCTGCGCCGCACCCGCGCCGGGCTGCTGCGGATCGACCACGGCGCCGCCAAGCGAGAGGCGCACCTGGACGGCAAGTGGCTGCTGCGCACCTCCGACACCACCCTG
>WHSY01000184.1 GCA_009379815.1 Pseudonocardiaceae bacterium | reverse complement strand
GTGCGGCCGCGTCCACCATCGCGATGACGGGATCGTCGGCACCCCGCTGGACCGGGACCACTACGACTACCGGCGGGCCGCTCGCGACGCCATCCACTTCGGCAAGCTCATTGATCGGTTCTGGCAGAACCTGCGGCGGGCTTCCGGGTTGAACGTGCAGTACTTCGCGGCCGTGGAACCACAGAAGCGCCTCGCGATGCACCTGCACGCCGCCGTGCGCGGCACGATCCCGCGCAAGCTGCTCCGTCAGGTCACACAGGCGACGTATCACCAGGTGTGGTGGCCCCAGCACGATCACGCCGTTTACAGCATCGACCACCCACCCGTGTGGGACGACGACGCAGAGTCCTATGTGGATCCCGACACCGGCCGACCGCTGGCCTCGTGGGATAAGGCCATTGAGGACACCCTGGACCCGGACGCGGTACCGGCGCACGTGGTGCGGTTCGGACCTACGGGGATCGACGTGCAGGGCGTCAACGCGGGCACCAAGAAGGCGAGCAAGTGCCTGGGCTACCTGGTCAAATACTTGACCAAGGACCTCGATGCGTGCCACGAGCCGGACACCGACGCCGAACGGGCGCACCATGCCCGCCTGGCCGACGAGTTGCGGGTTCAGCCGTGTTCGGAGAGCTGTGCGAACTGGCTGCTCTATGGCATCCAACCTGACGATGCGACCAAGGGGCTCGTACCCGGAGCCTGCCAGGGCAAGGCACACAAGCCGTCCAGCCTCGGCTACCGGGGACGTCGCTGCCTGGTCTCGCGCAAGTGGTCCGGGCGGAACCTCACCGGACATCGCGCCGAACGCCGTGACCACGTGCTCAAAGTCCTCGGCGCGGTGGGCGCGAACGTAGAGATGGTCACCCGCGACGACCCGGACGGCACCCGCTACCGCTGGGCACCCCTACCCGCCGACGACTTACAGCACCCCGGCCGAACAGACCTCGTGCTGCACTCCATCGCCCAACAACGCCGATGGAGACGCCAGTACGACCACGCCACCGAACAACTTTCGGCAACCGACGATCAAGCCGCGTGAAAAGGGGAGCGATGGACAAGAAGACCACGACGGCAGAGCGGCTATGGACTGTCGAGGACGTCTCCCGCTACCTCGGCGTGCCGGTCAAGACGCTCTACCAGTGGAAGTGGCGCGGTGAGGGGCCACCGGCAGGGAAGGTCGGTCGTCATCTTCGCTACGACCCAGCTGCGGTGCGCGCGTGGTTCCTCCACAGCGCTGCTTGATTTCGGCAATCCGACAGGAGACGAGTCCATGGGACATATTCAAGATCGTTGGTATCGGCCAAAGAAGGACCCGGAGACGGGCGAAATCGCGCTCAACGCGCGAGGCAAGCCAGTACTCGAAAAGACCCAGCTGTACGGGGTAGGCATGCGGTACCGGGTGCGTTATCTCGACCCGGACGGCAGGGAGAAGGCGAGGTCCTTCCCTGACAAGCAGAAGAAGCGTGCCGAAGACTTCCTTATCGAGGTCGAATCGGACAAGCGTGAAGGCAAGTACGTCGACCCACGGGCCGGTCAAGTGACCTTCGAG
>WHSY01000183.1 GCA_009379815.1 Pseudonocardiaceae bacterium | reverse complement strand
CGTACCTTCGCAACCGCCGCCGCACGGTCGCCGTCGCCTCGCAGCAGCGCGTCGACGGCGGCGTCGACCGCAGCGTCGACCGCGACGACCTCCCCGGCCAGCAGCGCCACCTGGTGCTGGACGGCCTGAAAACGTCCGATCGGGCGCCCGAACTGGACCCGTTCGCCCGCGTAGCGGGTGGTGAGCTCGAGCACCCTCTCCAGCGCGCCACCCATCTGCACCGCACGGGCCAGCGCACCCCGAGCGCGCATGTCTTCGATCCGGTCATCCGGGAACGGCCTCACTGCATCTGCTGCCAGGGTGACGTCTCGGAAAGTGACGGTGTCGCGGGGCTCACCCGCGAGGTTCACCTCGGGAACCAACTCGCAGTCGGATGGATCGACCGTCGCCGTTACGTAGCCGTCGGTGTCGACACGGGCGACCACGATCATCGACGTGGCGACGTGACCCCAGGGGACCCGTGGCACGCTGCCCCGGATCGTCCAGCCGGAAGCAGTGCGGGAGGCCACGACAGAAGCATCGGGGCTGTCCGTGACGAGTGTCGGCGGCCCCGGCGGGAAGCGCAGACCGCTGGTCGCGCAGACCCACCCTGCTAGGAGCGCCGCCTCGGCCAACGGCACCGGGGCGGCGTATCCAGCGGCCAGTCGCACGACTGTGGCGGCGCCGCGCAGATCACCTCCGGATCCGCCGATCGCCTCCGGCACTCCCACGCCCGTCAGGCCCGTCTGCTCCAACTGGTCCCACAGCCGCGGACTCCACGAGCCCTCGGCCGCGGCCACGACCTCCGGCGTGCAGTGGTCGGCGAGCAACCGCCGTGTTGTCTGCTCCAGCAGATCGCTCATCGCAAGCCCAGCCCCCTCGCCGCGATACCGCGCAGAATCTCGTTGGTGCCGCCGCGCAGCGTGAACCCTGGCGAATGCAGCACCGCCTCGGCCAGGGTTCGGGCCAGTGGATCCGCCGACCCCAGGGATGGCTCGACGCCGGCGACGACCCGCCCCACGTCTATCACCTCGTTCTCGAACCGGGTGCCCAGGTCCTTGACCAGCGCCGCCGCCACGGCGGGCGACTCGCCGCGGTCGAGTGCCGCCGCGATCCGCACGGAGAGCTGGCGTAGCGTGATGAGCTCAGCCGTCAGGCGACCCAGCGCAGACAGCGCCCGGACGTCGTGGTTGTCCTGAGCGCTTCGCACCAGCTCACGCAGCAGCGGAAAGACGGACAGGAACCGTTCTGGACCGCTGCGCTCGTACACCAGCTCGGCGGTGACCTGCTCCCAGCCGGCGCCGATGCGCCCAAGCACCATGGACGCCGGCACCGCGACATCGTCGAGGACCACCTCGTTGAAGTGGTGTTCACCGTCGAGAAGCCTGACCGGGTTCACCGTCACACCGGGAGCCCGCAGGTCAACGATGAACTGGCTCAGCCCCGAGCGCCGATCCTCCTCGGAAGCCGGGGAGGTACGACAGAGCGCGACCAGATAGTGGGCGCGATGCGCGTGGCTCGTCCAGATCTTGGTCCCGGTCAGCCGCCAGCCGTCGCCGTCGCGGACGGCACTGGCGCGCACC
>WHSY01000182.1 GCA_009379815.1 Pseudonocardiaceae bacterium | reverse complement strand
CCGGCTGCAGCCGGTCGACGTACACGGTGCCGTCGACGCTGTGGGGCCGGAGCGGCCATGTGGAGTTGGGGTGGCGAGCGGGCCAACCCGAGCTGCCATGTGGACAGCTCGGGTCCGGGTCAGTCGTGGTGGGTGCAGATGGCGGCGAACGCGTCCTCGAGCTCGGCGCGATCCAGCGGGACGGGGGAGACCAGGCCGCGGATCAGGAAGCCGTCCAGCACGGCGCTGAGCGCGACGGCGGTGGAGTGCGGCACGAGGGTGCTCAGCACGTCGACGGTGGTGGCCGTGTACTGCGCGGCGAGCGGCCGCAGCCGCGGACGGTCCATCGCGGCGAGGTAGAGCTGGTACTCGACCCGGATGCGGCCGCTGTCGTCGGAGAGGTAGTCGACCACCAGGTCGGTCATGGCCAGGGCGAGCCGCCGGCGGTCGTGGCCGGCCAGTGGCCCTGCCCATGCCCGCAGCGCTTCGGCGTAGTCGTCGGTGAGCTTCTCCAGGGCGCCGGCGAGCAGGTCCTCGAGGGAGTCGAAGTAGTACGTCGTGGAGCCCAGCGGAACCCCCGCCGCCCGGGCGACGGCGCGGTGCGACGTCCCGATCAGGCCTTCGGTCGTCATGACGTCGAGGACGGCGGCGATGATGCGGTCGCGCCGCTTCGGGTCCGCCGGTCCGCGCGGTGTCTTCTTCGCTGTCGTCAATGTGCGCCCGAGAGGTTCAGCATGACGACGCCGCCGATGATCAGCACGATCCCTCCCACCTTCGGCGCGGTGAGCGGCTCGGCGAACGCCAGCACGCCCACGACCGCGACCAAAGCCGTGCCCAGCCCGGCCCACAGCGCGTAGATCGTACCGACCGGCAGGGTCTTGAGGACGAAGGCGAGCAGGACGAACGCGCCGAGGTAGCCGGCAACCACGCCGATGCTCGGCAACAACCTGCTGAACCCGGCGGAGAGCTTCAGCATCGTCGTGGCGAACACCTCGAGCGCGATCGCGCCGGCCAGCAGGATCCACGGCATCTCGACACCCCGTCCGTAAGTGTACGTCCGTACATAGATTAGTGTACGTCAGTACACAGACCTTGTCACGACCGACGCCCCGCGGGAAGGTGGCACCTCGACGCTCCTGTACGAGATCTTTGCGTTAGATCTAACATCGATCTTCACATCGAGGAGCTGCTCCGAAGGGACGACGGTCGATGGTGGTCGTGGCGATCGACGCCGGGACGGCGATGATCAAGGCGGTCGCGTACGGTGCGGACGGCGCCGAGCTCGCCGTCGAGCGGCAGCCGGCGACGGTCACGAGGCCGCATCCCGGCTTCGCCGAACAGGACATGGCCGAGGTGTGGAACGCGGCGGTGCGCTGCGTGCGGTCGGTCCGCTCGCGGCTGGCCGAGCCGGTAGAAGCGATCGCGCTCACCGCCCAGGGCGACGGCTGCTGGCTGGTGGACGAGGCGCGCCGCCCACCGGGCCCGCCCGCGTCGCCCGCGCAGTGGTGGAGGGGCTGAGCTACGTGGTCCGCGACTGCCTCGAGGCCTGCCGGGTACGGCCGGTGGAGCTGCGAGTCTGCGGCGGCGGCGCGAACAGCGCCGAGTGGTGCCAGCTG
>WHSY01000181.1:431-1606 GCA_009379815.1 Pseudonocardiaceae bacterium | reverse complement strand
CGCCCGGTACGCCCCCGAGGCGCGGCGGCCGCTTCGGCTGCCCTGGATGGCGGTGCATCGCGACCTGGCCAGCTACCGCGGCGTGCCCGGCCTGGACGAGACTCGGCTGTACGCCGGTGAGCTCGACCCCGCGACCCGGGACCGGTTCGGCGAAACGCTGCGCGGCCCAGGACTCGACCCCGCCGACTACCTGCTGATGCCGGTGCATCCGTGGCAGTGGGACGAGGTCGTCGTACCGACGTTCGCCGGCGAGGTGGCCGCGCGGCGGATCGTGCCGCTGGGCGAGGGTCCGGACCGGTACGTTGCGCAGCAGTCGATCCGGACCTTCACCAACCTCGACTCCGTGCAGCGGCACCACGTCAAGCTGCCGCTATCGATCCTGAACACGCTGGTCTGGCGCGGCCTGCCTACCGAACGCACCCTGGCCGCGCCGGCGGTCAGCGCGTGGATGCTGGGCCTGCGCGACAAGGACGCGTTCCTGCGCGACGAGACCCGGGTGGTCCTGCTCGGCGAGGTCGCCTCGGTCACCGTGCGGCACCCGGTGCTGGAGTCCCTGCCCGGCGTGCCGTACCAGTACCTGGAGATGCTTGGCACCATCTGGCGGGAGCCGATCGCCGGTAAGGTCGACCCCGGCGAACGGCCCCGCACGCTGGCCGCGCTACTGCACGTGGACCATGCCGGGCGGGCGCTGGTCACCGAGCTCGTGCACCGGTCCGGGCTCGCGCCACGTGCGTGGCTGCAGCGGCTGTTCGGTTCCCTGCTGCCGCCGCTACTGCACTTCCTGTACAAGTACGGCGTGGTGTTCTCCCCGCACGGCGAGAACACGATCGTGGTGTACGACGACCACGACGTCCCGACCCGGCTCGCGATCAAGGACTTCGTCGACGACGTCAACGTCTCCGCCAGACCCGTGCCGGAGCTGGACACGATGCCGGTCGAAGTATCCGAGGTGCTGCTACGGGAGCCACCGGAGTTCCTCTGCCAGTTCATCCAGAGTGGATTGTTCGTCGGCCATTTCCGCTACCTCGCGGACCTCGCCGATCAGCAGCTGGGGGTACGGACAGAAGAGTTCTGGGCGCTGGTGCGTCGCGAGGTCGAGGCCTACCAGCGGCGCTTCCCCGAGCTGTCCGAACGGTTCGCGACATTCGACCTGCTCGCGCCCGACCTGGAGCGGC
>WHSY01000181.1:0-421 GCA_009379815.1 Pseudonocardiaceae bacterium | reverse complement strand
CTGCACGACGGTTACCGCGACCGACCGGAACGTCCCCACGCGGCCGTGCACGGGCGAGCGCCGAACCCTCTGCACTCGGCATAAGCACACGGCCGGTGCAGTTTGGCCACGCTCACGGCCGCTCGCTCCCCGCCGACCGGTGCCGGAACGACACCTCCTCGGCGCGCCCCTGAACGTCGTCATGAGCGCGCCGAGGCTGGCCTGGCACCCCAGGCCGGGAGCGCCGCATCCGAATCGAGACAGAGGAAGAGACAAAACCGTGGTAGACGTCTTCGAATCCCTGGAGTCCGAGGTCCGCAGCTACTGCCGCAACTGGCAGACGGTCTTCCACCGCGCTGAAGGCAGTTTCATGTACAGCGAAGACGGGCGGGAGTATCTCGACTTCTTCTCCGGCGCGGGTGCTCTCAACTACGGGCACAAC
>WHSY01000180.1:1323-1695 GCA_009379815.1 Pseudonocardiaceae bacterium | reverse complement strand
CCTGCTCACCCTCGCCTTCGCGATGGTGGGCTTCTACCTGGTGTACCGATCCACCGACGTCACAGGGGGCGAGAACGGTCTCGGCGGGTTCGCGCCCGTCACCGTACTCGGCGTCGACTACACCAACCGCGCCAACTACTACTACCTGACCGCCTCCGTCATCTTCCTCGCCGCCGCTCTCCTCTGGCGGTTCTCCCGGTCTCCCTTCGGGGAGGTGCTCAGGGCGATCCGGGAGAACGAGGAGCGGGTGAAGGCTCTCGGGTACAGCACCTACGGCTACAAGCTCGCGGCGTTCACCGTGTCCGCCCTGTTCACCGGTGTCGCCGGCGCGCTGTACGGTTACGCACTCTCCTTCGCCTACGCGAACCTCTT
>WHSY01000180.1:0-1313 GCA_009379815.1 Pseudonocardiaceae bacterium | reverse complement strand
TGAAACGGTTCGACGGGTTCGCCGCCGTGGACGGTGTCGACCTGGACGTCCGATCAGGTGAGATACACGGTCTCATCGGCCCCAACGGTGCAGGAAAGACGACCTTCTTCAACTGCCTTTCCGGGGCCCTGCCCGTCACCTCCGGCCGGGTGTTCTTCGGCGACCGGGACGTCACCGACCTCCCGACGCACAAGGTCACCCAGCTCGGTGTGGCGCGCTCGTTCCAGATCGTGAGCACCTTCAGCGAGCTCACGGTCTTCGAGAACGTCCGCGTCGCGGTACAGGCCGTCACGTCGCACAGGGCGGAGGTTCACACGCGCGCCGCGACGCTCACCGACGTGACCACCCGCACGCAGGAGCTCGTCGACCGGATGGGATTGTCCGGCAAGGAGCACCTGCTGGCCGCAACCCTCTCGCACGGCGACCAGCGGCTACTCGACATCACGCTCGCTCTCGCGACCGAGCCGACGATGTTGCTACTCGACGAACCGTTCGCTGGTCTGCCGAGCTCGGGGCGGGGCGCCATCACCGAGGTGATCCGCGACCTCAACCACACGCATGGGATGACCATTCTGCTCATCGAGCACGACATCGAGCGGGTCCTGGCACTTGCGGACGACATCACCGTCCTTCACCAGGGCCGGGTACTCGCCGAAGGGCCGCCGGAGGAGATCAAGGACAACCCGGAGGTGCAGCACGCCTACCTGGGTACCAAGACGGTCACGCCGGTCGCTCGCAAGGACGATAGCGGCGCGGCCGTGCTGCTCGAACTGGACGGTGTGGACGCCTTCTACGGCAAGAGCCAGGCACTCGAACGAGTGAGCCTCCGCGTGCACTCGACCGAGGTCGTCTGTCTGCTCGGACTCAACGGCGCCGGCAAGACGACGACGCTGATGAGCGTGATGGGCGCCGTGCCGGTGCGAGCCGGCCAGATCAGGCTCGACGGCACCGACATGACGAACCGCCCGAGCGAGGCCGTGGCGCAGGCCGACCGCGCCTACCTGATCTCCAACGGCCAGATCGTGCACGAGGGCGGACCTCAGGAACTACTTGACGATCCAGAACTCGGCCAGCGCCTCATCGGCGTCTGACCCTTGCGGACACCCACAGTGCACTATGAGACGCAGATCTCAGCAGCCGTCTGGTGCGCTCGAGCCCCGTAGATTTCCCCTGACCTGGATTGCCAAACACAGCGTTGGACATACTGGCAAGGCGTACGGGAGGAGTAGCCATGGAGTTCACCGACGTGGTGGCCAGGCGGCGGATGGTACGCGCCTTCCGGCGGGATCCGCTGCCCGTGGAGACCGTGCGGC
>WHSY01000017.1:30413-74891 GCA_009379815.1 Pseudonocardiaceae bacterium | reverse complement strand
GTCGAAGTTGATCTCACTGGTCATCGGATGACGGGGTCCTAGTCTCGTCGAGCGCACGTTCCGGCTCACCGTCGCGCTGGGACCGGATCGTAGTGCCGCTCGGGCCGGCGCCGGCTCGTCCGTGAACTCGATGCCGTGGGGAGCGTGCGGGCTCGAATGCCCCACTGTCGAGTTCATGGACGTTACGGGGCTTCGCGGAGCCTGGCACAGCTCCTGCTGGCATCAGCGCTCGCCGGCGGCGTGGGCGCGCAGGATCTCCGACCACGAGCGCACCGGCGCCGGCTCGGGCACCTCGGTGACGAGTTCGCCGTCGCGCTCGTGCACCGGGTAGCGGCCCAGCTCGTGGCGGTCGGTGGTGGCGCAGCGCCCGGTTCGCAGGTCGAAGCGGTACCAATGCCACGGGCAGACCAGCTCGCGCTCCCCGCGTACCCACCCTTCGCTCAGCGGGCCACCGTTGTGCGGGCAGCGCGCGTCGGTGACGTAGTGCTGCCCGCCGACCACGAAGACCGCGAAGCTGCGGCCCTCGTGCTCGATGGTCCAGCGGGTACGCCCGGCGGCGTCACCGAGCGGGAGCAGCGGCATCAGCGGCAGGCGAGCTCGACGCTGCCGAGCCGGTCGATCGACGCCACTACGACGTCGCCCGGGGCCACCGCCACGGCGGCGGTGAGCCCACCGGAGAGCACCACCTCACCGGCTCGCAGTCCCTCGCCCTGCGCGGCGAGGTTGCGTACCAGCCAGGCAACCGCGGCCGCGGGGTGCCCGAGCGACGCCGCACCCGATGCCGTCGCGACGACCTCGCCGTTGTGCTCGAGCACCACGCCGACGAGCCGCAGGTCGATCCCGGCCGGGCCCACCGGCGCGCCGACCACGAACCGGCCCGCCGAGGTGTTGTCGGCGACCACGTCGGGCATGGTGAAGCGGTAGTCGCGGTAGCGGGAGTCGAGCACCTCGATGCCGACCGCGACCCCGAACGTCGCCGCGAGCACGTCGGCGGCCGTGACCGAAGGACCGGCCAGATCGCGGCCCAGCACGAACACGATCTCCGGCTCGCAGCGCGGCTGGATCAGCTGCGCGGTGGCCAGCGGCTCCCCGAGATCGAGCGCCGAGGCGCCGGACAGGAAGCCGCGGACCGGCTCGTGCACTCCCACCTGCGCCTGCTTGGCCCGCGACGTCACCCCGAGCTTCCAACCCACCGTGGGACCGGCCTGCTCGCGCAGCATCGCCTGCACGGCGTAGCCCGTCTCGACGTCGAGGCCGGGCACCTCGTCGGACAGCGGCTCGATCGCGGCCCGGTCGGCGACCGCCTTGGACAGCCGCGCCGCCAGCTCCGTCAGCGAGGTCATCCGGCGCTCCCTTCGGTGATGCGGACGGTGATCGGCCCCAGGTGGTCGAACTCGGCGCGGAAGACGTCGCCCGCCGCCATCGGCACGGCGGCGTGCAGCGCACCGGTCATCACCAGGTGCCCCGGCGCCAGCGTGATGCCCTGCTCGCCGAGCGTGTTCGCCAGCCACGCCACGACGGCAGCCGGGTCGCCGAGGGCGGCCGCACCGGCGCCGGTGTCTACCAGCTCGCCGTTGCGGGTCAGGGTCATGCCCACCAGCCGGGCGTCGAGCCCGGCGAGTGGGACCACCCGGGACGAGGTGGCGACGGCGCCGTTGGAGGCGAGGTCGGCGACCGTGTCGGCGAGCTTGATGCGCCAGTCCGCGATCCGGGAGTCGACGATCTCCATCGCGGCGGCGACACCGGCGGTGGCGCGGCAGGCGTCGGCCGCCGTCACACCCGGACCCGCGAGCTCCGAACCGAGCACGTAGACGATCTCCGCCTCGATCTTGGGCTGCAGGAACGACGTCAGCGCGATCTCGGCGCCGTCGCCGTAGATCGTCGAGCCCAGTACCGGTCCGTAGTCCGGGGTGTCCACCCCGATCAAGCGTTGCATCGGCTTGGACGTGATGCCCGCCTTGTAACCGATGATCCGATCACCGTCGGCCAGCAGCAGCCGGGTCAGCTCCTGCTGCACCGCGTAGCCGTCGGCGGCGCCCAGCGAGGGGTCGTCGTCGGTGAACGGGGGGATCGGTACCCGCGTCCGGCGCGCCTCGTAGAGCGCGCGGGCCTTCTCCGGTGCGTGCGCCAGCGGCATTCAGCTCTCCTTCCCGAGGCCGGTCTCAGGCGACCAGCCCAGACGTCTCGACACGGCCTCACCCGCCTCGACGACGGCGCGGGACTGCCTGCGCCGGGCGGCGGCCCCGAAGCGGGCCAGCGGGCTGCCGATGCTGATCGCGGCGACGACGTCGCCGTGCACATCGCGGATCGGTGCCGCGATCGAAGCCACCCCGACCTCGCGTTCGTTGACCGCCTCGGCCCAGCCCCGGGCACGGACCCGGAGCAGCTCATTGCGCAGCGCGTCGGCGTCGGTGATGGTGTGCGGGGTCAGCGCGGGCAGCGCGGCGCGGGCCAGGAACGCCTCCCGCTCGTCTTCGGGGCGGTAGGCGAGCAGCACCTTGCCCGAGCTGGTGCAGTGCACCGGTACCCGGCGCCCGGTCTCGGTGAACAGCCGTAGCGTGTGCGCGCTCTCCAGCCGGTCGACGTAGACGACCTCGTCACCGTCGAGTACCCCGATCTGCGAGGACTCGTGGGTCTCCTCGCGCAGCCGGGCGAGCACCGGACCGGCGGCGGCGTGCAGGTCCAGGTGCACCCGCACCGCCTCGCCGAGTTCGAAGACGACGATCCCGAGCCGGTAGCCGCCGGAGTGGGGATCGCGCTCGATGAGCCCTTCGGCGACCAGGGTCGTCAACAGCCGGTGCACGTTGCTCTTGGCCAGCCCGAGCCGCCGCCCGAGCTCGGAGACCCCCAGCTCCTCCTCGCGGGTGAGGAAGGCCTTGAGCAGCCGCGCGGAGTTGCGCACCGACGACAGCGTCCCGTCGGCGGTCACGTGTCGTCCTCGGAGGGGGTCCACTGGGTGCGGCCGCCGACGCTGGCCAGCAGGGCGCGGCGAACCGCGTCGAGGTCCGGCCGTGGCTGTGTCGCGAACTCGGCCAGCGTGGTGTCGCGAGGCGCGATGGTCGTGGCCAGCAGCGCCTGCGCGCGGTGCAGTCCGGCGACCGCGGCACCTGCCATCTCGTCGACGAGGTCCTCGCGACCGCGGCAGCGGTGCCGGATCGTCTCGAAGTCCCGCGCGACCGAGGAGTCACCGTTGGCCAGGCCCGCGCCGACGTGCGCGGCCTGGTGGGCTGACAGACCGGAGCCGGGCTGGGCAACCAGGTGATAGAGCACGGTGCTGACGCCCAGCGCGTGGCGGATCTCGGTGAAGGCGGGCTCCTCGGTCTCGTCGATCAGGCCCAGCGCCGGGATCACCACCGGGTCGTAGAACCGCAACGTCCAGGACAGGCCGTCGCGCGCCCCGGCGAGCTCGACCTCCTGACCGCGCACCGGGCCCAGCGGCTCGGTGGTAGCCAGGATATGCAGGTTGCGGGTGCCGACGGCGACCACCCGGAAGTCGCCCGCGGCGATCAACGGCATCCGTCCCCGTGTCCCGGGAGGGAACGTGGCGGCCTGGTCCAGGTACGTGCGGTGAATCTCCTCGACGTAGCGGGCAACCGCGTGGCGCATCTCCTCCGGATCAGCCATGGCCCTCGCGCTCTGGTCCCTGGGTGTTTCGTCATTTCGGTGTTCGCTACGTTGATCTTCGCTGATTTCGGTGTTCCTGCGAGCGGAACGATAGGTCTTACATCTGGAACGTTAGGGGGCTACGGTCGTGCCGTCAAGCACACCGCCGGGAGGCCGACAGGCCCGCCAGGTGCCGTCGACGATCGGGAGGTCCGTGACATGAGGGCCGCTGCCGCGTCGGACGAGACGACGCACCTGGCTGACCACGACGACACGCCGTTGCGGTCGGTGTCCATCGCGGTGCGAGTGCTCGACTGCTTCGCCACCGAACCGCAGCTCGGTGCCACCCAGGTGGCCCGTGAGATCGGTGTCGCCAAGAGCACCGCATCCCGGATGCTGGCCGCGCTGGCGGCGGGTGGCCTGCTCGAGCGGTCCCGCGGAGGGCGCTACCGGCTGGGTCTCAAGCTGTTCGAGTACGGCCAGATCGCGGTCAACCGGCTGACCCTGCGCGAGGTCGCGCTGCCGGTGCTCTGCGAGTTGCGCGACTCGCTGCGGGAGACGGTGCAGCTCGGCATCCCGGTCGGCTCCGACGTGCTCTACGTCGACCGCATGGAGATCGTCAACGAGGGCTCGCGCTTCCACAACGGGTACTACCGTCGCACCTCGGCGCACTCGTCGAGTGCGGGGCGAGTGATGGCGGCGTTCAACCCGGTGCTGGCCAGGGCGGTGCTGGAGGGGGGCCTACCGCGTTACACCCCGTTCACCATCGTGGATCCGGAGCGCTATCAGCAGCTGCTGCGCCAGGCCAGGACACAGGGCTGGGTGACGTCGCGGGAGGAGGTGGAGCCGGGCTTCTCCTCGCTGGCTGCCCCTGTGCTCGTGGAGCGGGGCGGGTCCCGGATGGCGATCGCTGCGGTCTCCGTCGTCGGTCCCACCCACCGCGTACTCGGCCCGCGCAAGGAGATGGTGCTCGCGAGCGTGCGGCGCGGCGCGGCAAAGATCTCGAAGGCGCTCGTCCACGCGATCGGGGTCTGAAGGACGGCGGCACCGCGTCGGCGACCTTCAGCCCTCTCGGACCGACAGCACCCTGGCCGCCTCGTCCAGCTTGCCCTCGAACTCGACCTAGCCTGGACAGGCGTAGTTTTCTCATGTAAGAATATCATTACATATGAAAGCTAAGACCGATCACTCGGCTTCACCCGGCGACGAGTTGCTCCGGGCGCTGTCGGCGCTGGCCAACCCGCACCGGCTGCGCATCGTCGCGGCACTCGCTGGCGGCCGGAACTACGTCAGCGGGCTGGCCCGCGAGATCGGCATCAGCCGGCCGCTGCTGCACATGCACCTGCAGCGCCTCGAGGCCGCGAGGCTGGTGTCGGGAAACCTGGAACTGTCGGAGGATGGGAAGGCGATGAAGTACTTCGAGGTGACGTCATTCGCGCTTGCCCTGACCCCGGAAACGGTCGCGGAGGCGGCACGGACGCTTTCCGCTGAACCTCCCGGCGGGCAGCGCGGAAGGGAGCAGCAGCAATGACGGGGGACATTTTCGCGCTCGTCCTCCTCGGGTTGATCACCCTGGTCGTGGTGGTGGTGATCTGGCAGGTGTTCTCGATCGCGCGCGCCAAGGTCTCGGCGAGGCGCGAGGAGGCATACCAGAAGCTCGCCGAGCAGGCGACCGAGGCACAGCGCAGCATCGCCGATGACCTGAGCAGGGCAACCGGAGAGCTGACCGAAGTGCGACAGCGCGTGGCGGCCATGGAAAAGCTGCTGCGCGAAGTCGAATGAGCGCACGACAGGATCAATCCATGATGAGCCCATCGACGGACGAACAGCGCAACGCGTTGTTGCGAATCGGCGCCGTGTGCGCGATCGCCGGGACACTCGGTTACCTGGCATTCTTCTTGGCGCATGGTGATCTACCCGACGAGACGGCTGAGTCGGCCCTCGCGTGGGTCGCCGAGAAGCCGTTGTCGATGCTGCACATGGGCATCATTCTGTGCTCGCTGCTATGGGTGGGAGGCTTGGTCGCACTCGCCTCATCGCTCGTTGATGGCACCTCCTGGGCGCTGGGCCAACTCGGCTCGGCCAGCGCCGTGATCGGGGCCACCCTGCTGGCCGTTCACTACCGCATCGACGGGCCGGCGCTCGAGGAGGTGGCCGCTGCCTGGGCTGCAGCGGCGGGAGCAGAGCGCGAGCGACTGCTCGAGCGCGGCGATCTCGTGCTGTTGATGACCGGTGGTGGATTCCCCCTCTACGTGGCCCTGTTTCTGGGTTTGCCCTTCCTCCTCTTCGGCGTGGCTATGGTCTTCAGCAGCAACTACCCGTCCTGGCTGGGCTGGCTTGGCACGGTCGCCGGCGCGGTCGCGTTCGTTGTCGGAACCACCCACTTCGTCGGGCTCGGCTTCCCCCCGATCCAGCTCTTCGTGCTCTCCGTGTTTCTCCTCGATGTATGGATGTTCACCGTGGGCGTGCTGATGTGGCGGCGGGCTGGCAGCGGCGTCCGCGAGCTCGGGGACCGGCCGCGACGGTGAGGATCGAAGGGATGTACCCACGCTCCACCTCGCGGCGGTGACGCAGCAGTGGGCGCGCTCAGGTCCTGTGGGTGCGACGCAGGCCGAGCGCCAGCCCGAGCAGGCCACCGACCAGCAGGGCCGTACCGGCGATCGCCCATCCGACGATGGCGCTGGTGGCGGGCTGCGCGTTGGGCCGGGGGCCAGGGCCTGCCGCGACGTCGTCGGCGGCGACGTCGGTGGTGGTGGTGGTCGGCTCGGCCGTCGGCGTGACGGTATCGGGCTCGGGTGGGCCGGTCACCAGCCGGCCGACCGGCGCGTTCGATCCCAGCGCGTACCCGTACTGGAGCAGCCACGCCGCCTGCTCCCAGGTCGGTATCGGCTGCTGCTCGGCGCGCAGCAGCACCGCCACGAGACGGTGCCCGCCGCGCTCGGCGGCGCCGACGTAGGTGTGGCGCGCGTTGTCGGTGAATCCGGTCTTGCCGCCCAGCGCGCCCGGGTAGTTGTACAGCAGCCTGTTGTCGTTGCCGATCACATAGCCGGGGCGCCCGCCGAAGCCGGGGAACGTGACCTGCTCGGTCTGCAACAGCGTGGCGAGCACCGGCTGCTGCATCACCTCGCGGAAGATCAGCGCGAGGTCGTAGGCCGAGGTACTCATGCCGGGACCGTCGAGCCCGGACGGGCTGGCGGCGCGGGTGTCGGTGGCGCCCAGCGCGCGGGCGCGCGTGTTCATCGCCGCGAGTGTCGGTGCAACCCCGCCCATCACGCGGGCCAGTGCGTGTGCGGTGTCGTTGCCCGAGGCCAGCAGCAGCCCGGCGAGCAGCTGGCGGACGGTGTAGCGCCCGCCCGGTCCGATCCCCGCACTGCTGCCCTCGACGGCCGCGTCGGCCCTGGTCGCGGTGACGACGCGGTCGAGCGGCAACTGCTCGACGGCCACCAGCGCGGTGAGCAGCTTGATCGTCGATGCCGGACGGTGCCGGCCGTGTGGGTCCTTGGCGGCCAGCACCGCTCCGGTGTCCAGGTCGGCCACCAGCCAGGACGTCGCCGTGATGCCGTCGGGCAACGGCGGCGCGCCCGCGGGCAGCACAGCCCCGCACTCCCCCATCCGCTCACCGCCGACGGGCTCGTCCGGCACCGGTAGCGGTTCGGGCGCCGCCGCATCCGGTGCGGCAACCTCGGAGGTGTCGACCGGCGGCGGCGGTGCGGTGCGAGCGGGACAGCCCGAGGTGTCGGGCGTGATCACCGGAGGCGGCGGTGGTACCGGCTGGGCGTGCGCCGCCGGCGCCACCGCCCCGAGCAACGCGGTGCCCGCCACCGCGGCGGCCAGTGCGGCCGCGGCAGGTCGGCAGGGTCGGCGCATCGGGACAGCAGGCTACGCGGGTGCAACGCAGCGTGGCGTACGAGTCGTGCAGCCCGGACGGCTCGATCGGGTGATACCCGTTGTCGCGCCGTGACCGGCTACCTTCGACGACGGGGGTGATCGATGATCGGGGGTGATCGATGATCGACTGGGACTCGTTGCGTGCGGCGGCGATCGACGCCGCTGCACACGCCTACTGCCCGTACTCCGGCCTGCAGGTGGGCGCTGGGGCGGTGTGCGACGACGGGCGAGTGGTGACCGGATGCAACGTCGAGAACGCCTCGTACGGGCTGTCGCTGTGTGCCGAGTGCACCCTGGCCGGGCAGTTGCGGCTGACCGGCGGCGGTCGGTTCGTCGCGGTGGCATGCCGCTCGGGTGGCGGGTCGCTGTTGATGCCCTGCGGCCGCTGCCGCCAGCTGCTCGTCGAGCTCGGCGGCCCCGACTGCCTGGTGGACACACCGCGTGGCGTGCTCGCGATGCGCGATCTGCTGCCCATGGCCTTCGGCCTCGTGAGTGGCGATACGAGCCCCGGCTCGTATCGCCACTCACGAGCCGAGCGCAGCGAGGCAAGCGGCGGCGGTGACCCGTGAACGTCGTCGACGTGATCCGGGCCAAGCGCGACGGCGGGCGGCTGACCGACGAGCAGATCGCGTGGGTCGTCGACGCCTACACCGGTGGCGTGGTCGCCGACGAGCAGATGGCCGTGCTGGCGATGGCGATCCTGCTGCGCGGGATGGATGCCGGGGAGACGGCCCGCTGGACCCGGGCGATGATCGACTCGGGGGAGCGGCTGTCGCTGCGGGGGTTGGGGCGGCCCACCGTGGACAAGCACTCCACCGGCGGCGTCGGCGACAAGATCACGCTGCCGCTGGCCCCGCTCGTCGCGACCTGCGGGGCGGCCGTGCCGCAGCTGTCCGGCCGTGGCTTGGGCCACACCGGCGGGACGCTCGACAAGCTCGAGTCGATCCCGGGATGGCGGGCCCGGCTGGGTCTCGAGGAGATCATGGCCCAGCTGCGCGACGTCGGCGCCGTCATCTGCGCGCCGACCGAGGGGCTGGCGCCTGCCGATCGGAAGCTCTACGCGCTGCGCGACGTCACCGGGACGGTCGAGTCGATCCCGCTGATCGCCGGCTCGATCATGAGCAAGAAGATCGCCGAGGGCGCGGGCGGGCTGGTGCTCGACGTCAAGGTCGGATCCGGGGCGTTCATGAAGACCGCTGCGCAGGCCCGTGAGCTCGCCGAGGTGCTGGTGTCCATCGGGCGTGCGGAAGGGCTGCAGGTGACGGCCCTGCTCTCCGGCATGGACGTTCCGCTCGGCACCGCCGTGGGCAACGCGCTCGAGGTCGCCGAGGCGGTCGACGTGCTGCGCGGCGGCGGCCCGGGCGACGTCGTCGAGCTCACCGTGGCGCTGGCACGGGAGATGCTCGCCGTGGCCGGTATCGACGGGGCCGACCCGGCAGCGGTGCTCGCGTCCGGTGCTGCCCACGAGACGTGGTGCCGGATGGTTCGTGCCCAGGGTGGCGATCCGGACGCGGCGTTGCCGGTGGCCCGGCACGTGCACGAGGTGCCCGCCGACCGGGACGGGGTGCTCGTCGGGCTGGACGCCTACGCCGTCGGTGTCGCCGCGTGGCGGCTCGGTGCGGGGCGGGCGCGCAAGGAGGACGTCGTGGCCCCGGCGGCCGGGGTGCGCTGCCTGGTCGAGCTCGGCGAACCCGTCGCAGCCGGGCAGCCGCTGCTCGAGCTGCACACCGACAGCCCGGACGCTGTCGCGGCGGCGCTCGACGCGCTCCGGGGCGCGCTCCCGATCGGCGCTACGGCCCTGCCGCGCAGCCCCCTCGTGCTCGACGTGCTGCGCTGATTCGACGGCCGCGACGACCAGCCCGCCTTCAGGAGGCGGCCGTGGCGCCCTCGCCCTCGCCCTCGCCCTGGCTGTCGCTCTCGCCGCCCTGGGTCTCGGCGGTGGATTCGGTGGTGTTGCGAGCCTTGGCGTTCTTGCGGGAGCGGCGTTGCGCGGGGCGGGGTGGGGGTGGCGGTGGCGTGGCCGCCGCTTCAGCAGGCGGCCCGCCCAGGATGAGCTCGGCGAAGGTCGCCATCGCTTCGTCGAGCTGCCCGGCGTGGCGCAGCTCGGACTCCTCGTTGGCCCGGCGTACCAACGATGCGAGCGAGTCCGTATCCGGCCGGTTGGTGACCGAGCCGTCGATCTCGGTCAGCCGCTTGTCCACGGTGCCCGCCAGCTCGCCGATCCGCGAGCCGACTCCCTCCTCCACCGCGTCGAGCCGGGAGCTCATCGAGTCCAGCCACTCGCCGAAGCGCTCCAGCCGCTCGCTCAGCGCCTCCAGCCGTGCCGAGGGGTCGAGCTGGGTGGTCTGCGCGTCCAACGCTCCGGACAGCTCGTCGCGTGTGGTGGCGAGCAGGCCGTGCATCGCCTCCCGGCCCGTGTCGATCGCCTCGCGGGTCTCGCCGAGTGTGGTGCCGAGCCCGTCGGTGGCCTCACCGAGGGAGCGCTGCACCGCATCGCGGCCGCCGTCGACCCGCTCGTCGGTCTCGTCCAACCGGCCCCGCATCGCGGTCTCGAGCGCCTCCAGCCGTTCGCGCACCGGTCCGTGCACGGACGCGGGCAGCCCGTCGAGCCGGCTGTCCTGCTTGTCCAGGTGGTGGTCGAGGTCGTCGATCCGCTTGTGCAGCCCCGCGATGCGGTCCTCCAGGCCGTCCATCCGGCCTGCCACCCCCTCGAACCGTCCCGCCATGCCGTCGAGCCGGCCACCGAGCTCGGCGAACGGGGTGGCGAGCTTCTCGGTGATCGCCTCGATCGTCCGGGACAGGCCGGCGATCGCGCCGTCCTGGGCCTCGAGCTTGGCCAGCGTCTCGTCCATCCGCTCGGCCAGTACGCCGACCTCGGTGCGGTCGGGGAGCTCGGACATGCGCTTGCGAACCGACCCGAGCGACTCCAGCGGGGCGAGCCGCGCGTGGATCTCGTCGAGTGCGTCGAACACCTGCTGCTGCTCGCTGTCGCGGATCTCGGCGGCACGCACCAGCATGCTCCGCATCCGGTCGAAGGACATGGTGGCTGCGTTGTCGTTGCTCACGGCTTCGGCCTTCGGGGTGAGGGGGGCGGACCGGTGTGGTGTGCGTCGGCAGCGTAGTCACTCGGTCACCCCGCCCGGTAACCCGGGCAGCGACACGCGGGATACCGTCGCCGGGTGGAGACCGCACCGACCACCGAGACGATCCGCACCGCACCCAAGGTGCTGCTGCACGATCACCTCGACGGCGGCCTGCGCCCCACGACGGTGGCCGAGCTCGCCGCCGAGACCGGTTATCAGGGGCTGCCCGCCGAGGATCCCGACGGGCTGGGCGCGTGGTTCCGTGCCGCGGCGGGCTCGGGCTCGCTGGAGCGCTACCTGCAGACCTTCGCCCACACCGTCGGCGTGATGCAGACGCCCGACGCGCTGCGGCGGGTCGCCGCCGAGTGCGCCGAGGATCTGGCCGCAGATGGCGTCGTCTACGCCGAGGTGCGCTACGCGCCGGAGCTGCACACCGAGCGTGACCTGCACCTGGCGGAGGTCGTGGAAGCGGTGCTCGCCGGGTTCGCCGAGGGCAGCGCTCGGTCGGGAGGGGCGATCCGGGTGGGCTGCCTGCTCACCGCGATGCGTCACGCCGCGCGGTCCCGCGAGATCGCCGAGCTCGCGGTGCGCTACCGCGACTCCGGTGTGGTCGGCTTCGACATCGCCGGGGCCGAGGCCGGCTTCCCGCCCACCCGCCACCTCGACGCCTTCGAGTACGTGCGCCAGCAGAACGCGCACTTCACCATCCATGCCGGGGAGGCCTTCGGACTGCCGTCGATCTGGGAGGCGCTGCAGTGGTGCGGCGCGGACAGGCTCGGCCACGGGGTGCGGATCGTCGACGACATCGCCGTGCCCGCCGAGGGTCCGCCCGAGATCGGCAGGCTCGCGGCCTACGTCCGCGACAAACGCATCCCGCTCGAACTGTGCCCGTCGTCGAACGTGCAGACCGGCGCCGCACCCTCGATCGCCGCGCACCCGATCGGGTTGCTCGCCCAGCTACGGTTCCGGGTCACGGTGAACAACCGGCTGATGTCGGGGTGCACGATGTCGAGCGAGCTGGCCGAGCTGGTCGACGCGTTCGGCTACGGCTGGAGCGACCTGCAGCGCTTCACCATCAACGCGATGAAGTCGGCGTTCCTGCCCTTCGACGAGCGCCTGGCGTTCATCGACGACGTGATCAAGCCCGGCTTCGCGGTGCTCGTGGGTTGACGCACCGGCCCGCACGCACGCGCGCGCGGAGCTGCGGTCAGTGCGGCTGTAGCCGGTCCTCGAAACCTGCGACGAGGCTGCGCCAGGCGGCGACCTCGGCATCGAACGGCGCACTGGGCGCCAGCCGGGTGGGGTCGGGTCGCAGCACGAAGGACACCAGCCAGCCCAGTGGTTCCGAGGCGACCAGCGCCGTCGCCACCTGGTCGTTGCCCGCCCACTCGTCGGCGTCGGTGAGCAGTTCGACGGCCAGGTCGAGCTGCACCGGGTCCACGGCCTCCGGCCCTGCGGCGAGGTCGTCGGACAGCCCGGTGAGCACGTAGCTGTTGTCGTCGTCCACCTCGACCTCGAGCTCGCCGGCATTGGCCCGGTCGGCGACCTGCGACCAGGTCGCGACCGCGACGAGGTCGTGGTCGTCGGTGCCCTCCGCGAGGTGGCGGGCCAGCGCGCGGGGGGAGCCGAACACGTGGATCTTGCCCGAGCGGCCGAGGAACACCGGCGAGTCGTCGATGTAGCAGCGCAGCGTGTAGTGCTCACCGACACCGCTGATGATCCGCACCGGGTCGATGCCGACCTCCGACCAGAATGCCAGTACCGGGTCGGGCGGCTTCTCGCCGGCCTGCTCGGGCTCCTCGACCGACTCGGGTTCCGGCGCCTGCGCCGCCTCGACGAGCTCGGTTTCGGCGGCGGCCACCGCGGCGGCGTCGATGTCAGGGGTCGAGACCACGGCGTCGATGGCGTCGACGACCTCGTCCCACCGCTGCGCGACCACGTCCGACATGCCCTGCCAGAGGCGGGTGCCCTCGCGGCCCGCGAACGGTTGCGTGTCGACGTCGAGCATGGCGAAGCCAGGCGCGGAATCGAGCACCTCGTGCACCACGTCCAGCCCGCACACGTCGGCCAGCGAGCGCGCCATGCTCACCACCTCGGCCAGCTCGGCGATCGACCAGGTGTCGGGATCCTCGGCGAAGCGCTCCGGCACGCCGACCAGGTCGTAGCCCTGGGCGTCCTCGGGCACCAGGTCCGCCGCGGGAAGCCGTTGCACCACGTTCCACGCCGGGTGGTCGGCGAGGTCGTGCTCGGGCACGCTTCGGACGAACGCCACCATGGACGCCACCTCGGCGAAGGCGAAGAGGCTGTCGTCGTTGCCGAGGAAGGCCTCCCATTCCTCGCCGTTCTCGCGCCACTGCGGCGCCCAGAGAGTGACCAGGTCGCCTGCGGTCAGACCCAGCTTGATCGGGATGATGTCGGCCGCCATGCGCGGCAGCGTAACGACGGTGCCGTCCCCGCCCGACCGGTGGTCACGTCCCGACCGGGTGCCAGACCGTCTTGGCCTCGACGAATCCGCGAAGCCTGCTGATATCGGGCGGGCGCGTCCAGTCCGGCTCGGTGGCGGGGGCGCTGCGCACCCGCTTGACGGTGCCCGCCGCGGTCCGCTCGAGGTCGGCCTGGATCGCCGCCGGGGCGCCGCAGAGGTCGAGTGCGTTGACGTCGCCGTGGGCCGCGAGCCAGGGGGCGAGCTCCGCGGTGCGCCCGGTCAGCACGTTGACCACTCCGCCGGCGACGTCGGAGGTGGCCAGCACCTCCGACAGCGTCACCGCGGGCAGCGGGCGGTTCTGGCTGGCCACCACGACGGCCGCGTTGCCCACGGTGATCACCGGGGCGAGCACGCTGACCAGGCCGAGCAGCGAGGAGGATTGCGGAGCGAGCACCGCGACCACACCCGTCGGCTCGGGCACCGTGAAGCAGAAGTAAGGTCCGGCGACCGGGTTCGCGGCGCCCAGCACCGTGGCGATCTTGTCGGTCCACCCGGCGTACCAGACCCACCGGTCGATCGCGGCGTCGGTCAGTGCGGTGGCCCGCTTGACCGCCACGCCTTCGGCTGCGGCGACCTCGGTAACGAACTGCTCGCGGCGGCCCTCCATCACCTCGGCCACCCGGAACAGCACCTGGCCGCGATGGTAGGCGGAGGCCTGCGACCACGGACCGAAGGCCTTGCGCGCCGCGACGACGGCGTCGCGGGCGTCCTTGCGGGAGGCCTGTGCGGCGTTGGCCAGGAAGCCGCCGCGGGAGTCGGCGACCGGGTAGGACCGGCCGGACTCCGAGCGGGGGAACTCCCCACCCAGGTAGAGCTTGTAGGTCTTGGGCACCCCGATACGCCCGGGCACCGGCCCGTCCGCCGAGCTCACCGCAGCCCCCCGCCGTCGTCGGCGGTGGCGAGGTAGGCTGCCAGCCCCGCGCGCCCGCCCTCGCGGCCGAACCCGGACTCCTGGTACCCGCCGAACGGCGCGGCGGGATCGAACCGGTTGATCGTGTTCGCCCATACCATGCCGGCCCGTAACCGCTGTGCGGCCCACAGCGCCCGCGACCCGTTCTCGGTCCAGATGCCGGCGGACAGGCCGTAGGGCGTGTTGTTGGCCTTGGCGACGGCCTCGTCGGGGGTGCGGAAGGACAGCACCGACAGCACCGGGCCGAGGATCTCCTCGCGGGCGATACGCATCGCCGGGCTGACATCGGAGAACATCGTCGGGGCGAAGAAGTACCCCCGGTCGGGCAGCGGGCACGGACTGGTCCAGCGCTGCGCGCCCTCGGCATCCCCGGCGTCGGCGAGTTCGGTGATCCGCTCGAGCTGCTTGCGAGAGTTGATGGCGCCGACGTCGGTGTTGCGATCCAGCGGATCACCCACCCGCAGCGTCGACGTACGGGCCCGCAGCCTGCCGAGCAGCTCGTCGGCGATCGGCTCCTGCACCAGCAGTCGCGACCCGGCCCAGCAGACGTGGCCCTGGTTGAAGAAGATCCCGTCGACGATGCCCTCGACGGCCTGGTCGACCGGCGCATCGTCGAAGACGATGTTCGCGGCCTTGCCGCCGAGCCCGAGGGTGAGCCTGCGGCCGGTGCCGGCCAGGGTGCGCTGGATCTGCTTGCCCACCTCGGTGGACCCGGTGAAGGCGACCATGTCGAGGCCCTGGTGCGCTACGAGTTCCGCGCCCGCGTCGCCGTCACCGGGCAGGATGTTGACCACACCGGGTGGCAGCTGCGCCTGCTGGCAGATCTCGGCCAGCACGAGCGCGGTCAACGGGGTGGTCTCGGCGGGCTTGAGCACCACGGTGTTGCCGCACGCCAGCGCGGGCGCGATCTTCCACGCCGCCATCAGCAGCGGGAAGGTCCACGGGATCACGGCCCCGACCACACCGAGCGGCTTGGGGTCGGGCCCGAATCCTGCGTAGCCGAGCTTGTCGGCCCAGCCGGCGTGGTGGAAGAAGTGCGCCGCTGCCATCGGCACGTCGATGTCGCGCGACTCCCGGATCGGCTTGCCGTTGTCCAGGCTCTCGAGCACGGCCAGCTCGCGGTCGCGCTGCTGGATCAGCCGCGCGATCCGGAACAGGTACTTGGCCCGCTCGGCGCCCGCGGTCCGCGACCACACCTTGTCGTAGCAGCGCCGCGCGGCCCGGACGGCGATGTCCACATCGGATGGTGATGCCGTGGCGACCTCGGCGAGCACCTCCTCCGAGGCGGGGTTGCGGGTCTTGATCGGCTCGCCGCCGCCCTCGACGAACTGGCCGTCGACGAACATGCGATAGCTCGCTGACAGGCGCGCGGTCTCCCGCGACTCCGGGGCAGCCGCGTCGGTCCAGTCCATGGGCATCAGTCCAGGGCCGGCAGGGTGGCGGCCGTCTGCGTGCTCACCCCGACCAGTGTATGTGCCGGCGGGCCCGCGGCCGTCATCGCTACGAGGGGCCGCGGCGGCGCAGCGGGTGATCGGCAGGCACCTCGATGACGGCGATGCGCACCCCGTCCGGGTCGGCGATCCACATCTCGTGCAGGCCCCACGGCTCGGCCTTCGGCTCCTGCAGGATCGTCACCCCGCGCGCGGCCAGCTCGCGGTAGCTGGCCTGCAGGTCGCGCACCTGTAGCCACAGCGCGACCGCGTCACCGGGTGGCGTCTCGGCGCGCCCGGACAGCTCCAGCAGGCCCTGCCCGAGGAAGAACACGGTGCCACGCTCCGGCCCCTCGCCGAACTCGCGATGGACGGCCAGGCCCAGCGTGTCCCGGTAGAAGGCGCGGCTGCGTTCCGGGTCCACCGGACGCAGCAGCACCCGGCTGCTCAGCACCTCCATGTCGCGCTCCCGCCATCCCGTCGCAGGCGTCTGTCCTCGCTCAGCCCTTCGGCTCGGCCGATCACCGGGCCTCGACGAGGTCCGCGTCGGTGGGGCCGAAGATCGGGATCGCAGCCAGGTGCGGTGCCGGGTCCCCGTCCCAGCCCCAGCCGGCCATCTGGGCCGTGCTGCGCCGCCCGAACAGCGCCCGCCAGAACTCGTAGCCGTCCACCTCGACGGTCGTGACCGGCTCACCCTCACCGGCGGTGAAGCGATGCTCCCCGGCCACCACGGTCAGCTGCCCGGACCGACCCAGCCATGCCCCGAAGCCACGGGACAGGTGGTCCAGCGAAGCCTGCCAGGCCTGCTCCGGCGGGCGGCCCGCGCCGAGCGCCCCGCGCAGGTCGGCCTCGTGGGTCACCACGTCGTGCACGATGTTCAGCGGCACCTGCCGCGTGTCCACGGCGTGCTCGATCGACGGGCCGCAACCCTCCCACTCGGCGAGGACGTCGGCCACCGCGCTCGTCCGGCGTGCCGCCACCCCCTCAGCGGTCTGCTCGTCGGTCGGTATGCGGTCCATCCGCCCGGCGGCGACCTCGCAGGCCCCCGCTGCGAGGTGCGCGACGGTGTCCGCGACCGTCCACGCCGGGCAGCTGGACACTCTTCGGGCCAGGTCGCCGTCAGGCAGGTCGCGAACCAGGTCGGCGATGCGGTGCCGGGACTCGCGGTACACCGCGGCGTAGTCGGTCATCGGCTGCCTCCTCGTCCGGTCGTGCCGACCATGGTGCACCGTAGGGTAGGGCGATGCTTCCCTGGTCCGCCTCGCTCGCAGGCCGCCTCGACGAGCACGTGATCACCAGTGCCCTGCTGCGTGACAACCCGCTGGGGGATCCCGACCAGCGCCCGCTGTGGGTCTGCGTGCCGCCCGGCTACGACGACGAGCCCGACCGGCGCTACCCGACCGTATACGTCATCCAGGGCTACACCGGGCACCTGACGATGTGGCGCAACCGCACGCCGTTCCGCCAGCCATTCCCCGAGACGGCCGACGCGCTGTTCGCCGGGGGCGGCGCGCCACCTGCCGTGGTCGTCTACGTCGACGCCTGGACGGCCTACGGCGGGAGCCAGTTCGTCGACTCGCCCGGTACCGGGCGCTATCACTCCTACCTGTGCGAGGAGGTCGTGCCGTTCGTCGACGACCGGTACCGCACGCTGCCCGGCCCCGCCCATCGGGCGATCATGGGCAAGTCCTCGGGCGGGTTCGGCGCCATGATCACTCCGATGCTGCGGCCGGACCTGTTCGGCGCGCTGGCGACCCACGCCGGCGATGCGCTCTACGAGCACTGCTACATCCCGGAGTTCGGCAAGGCGGCGCGATACCTGCGCGATCACGACGGTGACATCGGTGCCTGGTGGGACGATTTCCGCTCGCGGGTGGCCTTCACCGCCAAGGGCGACGACACCCTGCTCATGATGCTCGGCGTCGCGGCGTGCTTCTCCGCGCGAGCCGACGGCACGCCGGAACTCCCGTTCGACCCCGTCACGGGTGCACTGCGCGAGCGGGTCTGGCAGCGCTGGCTGGACTGGGACCCCGTCCGCATGGTCGACCGGTATGCCGAGGCCCTCCGGTCGCTGCGAGCGGTGTGGATCGACGCGGGCACCCGCGACGAGTTCTCCCTCGACCTCGGCGCGCGGGCGTTCCGCGCCGAACTCGCCCGGATCGGCGTTCCGGACGAGCGGGTGTGTTTCGAGCTCTTCGACGGCACGCACGGTGGCATCGACTACCGCTACCCGCTCGCGCTGGGCTGGTTGTGCGAGCGGCTGTCGGCATAGCGGCCGGGTTTCTGGTTCACGGGTCTATGGTTCCCGGGTCTATGGTCCACCGCCATGGACGTGGTGCTGGTCGACCACCCGCTGGCTTCCGCGAGGCTGACCGTGATGCGCGACGCCCGCAGCGACAACGCCACGTTCCGGGCCGCGCTGCGCGAGCTGACCCTCATGCTGATCTACGAGGCCACCCGCGACGCGGTCGTGACCACCGAGCGGGTGCACACGCCGGTGGCGCGCGCCACCGGCCACCGGCTGGCCGATCCGCCGTTGCTGGTGCCGGTGCTGCGCGCGGGCCTCGGCATGGCCGACCAGGCGCATGCGCTGATCCCGGAAGCGCAGATGGGCTTCGTCGGGCTCGCCCGTGACGAGGACACACTCGTGCCGACGCCGTACATGGAGTCGCTGCCCGGGTCGCTGGCCGATCGGCCCGTCTTCGTGCTGGACCCGATGCTGGCCACCGGCGGCTCCATGGAGTACACGATCCGGCTGCTGGCCGACCGCGGCGCCACCGACGTGACGGCGATCTGCGCGGTGGCGGCCCCGGAGGGCATCGAACGGCTGCGGGGTTCGGGACTGCCGGTGGGGATCGTCACCGCCGGCGTCGACGAGCGGCTCAACGACTCCGGCTTCATCGTCCCCGGCCTCGGCGACGCCGGGGACCGCCAGTTCGGCGCCGTCTAGCCACGTTCCAGGGCCTCACCGCGTCATCAGCGCACGGGCGCGTCAGTGGTCCATGAGCGTGGCCGCCACCGTGGCGCCGAGCTCCCAGCATGCGTCCAGGTCGGCCTTGCCGGGCTGGCCGAGGGTTTCCACCGGCGCGCTCACCGGCTCCCAGCCCATGCCCTTGGTGATCGACTCGATGGCCCGCGCCGCGCCCTCGGTGCCCTCGTTGCCGTGCACGTAGAACCCGTACGGTCGGTTCGCCGTGGCGTCGAGGCACGGGTAGTAGACTTGATCGAAGAAGTGTTTCAGCGCCCCCGACATGTAGCCGAGGTTGGCCGGGGTGCCGAGCAGGTAACCGTCGGCCTCCAGCACGTCGGCTGCGGTGGCCGCCAGCGCCGGCCGGCGCACCACGTCGACGCCCTCGATCTCGTCGGTGGTCGCCCCGGCGAGCACGGACTCGAACATCGCATGCAACGCGGGGGAGGGCGAGTGGTGCACGATCAGCAGCGTTGGCATCGAGCTCAACCCTGACGGGAGCCGCCGCGCACCGCAACGTCAGTCGGGTCGTGAGGGACGGTCGGCCCTGTCACGCTGCGCACCCCTCACGGCCTGCCGAGCAGCCGGTGAGCCGCGTCGCGCAGCGCGGCCAGCCGCCGGGCCGCTGCCGCCCTCGCGTCGTCGAGCCGATCTTCGTGTACCGGCTCCACCACTTCGATGTAGGCCTTGAGCTTGGGTTCGGTGCCCGACGGTCGCACCATGACGCGTACCCGGTCGCCACGGAGCGCGAGAGTGTCATCGGGCTGGTGGGGGTGATGCAGCAGGTCCTCGACGGTGACCGGTGCGCCGGCGAGCTCGGTGGGCAACCGCCGTCGTAGCGCCGCCATCGACGCAGTCACGGCGGCGTGGTCGGGCAGCCACACCGAGACCGCGTCGGTCAGATGCACCCCATGGGTCAGCGCAAGTCGGTCGAGCAGGTCGGTGACGCGGCGCCCGGCGGCGCGAGCGGTCGCGGTGAGGTCACAGGCCAGCACCGCGGCGGAGATGCCGTCCTTGTCGCGGACCGTGTCGGGATCGACACAGTGCCCGAGCGCCTCCTCGTAGGCGTAGACCAGCCCCGTGCCGTTGCCGTCCCCGGCCCGCATCAGCCACTTGAATCCGGTGCGGGTCTCGTCGTAGCGGGCGCTGTGCGCAGCGGCGACCGAGCACAGCAGGCGAGACGACACGATCGACGTCGCGACCAGTGGGTCGGGGTGCGCGCCGCGGTCCAGCCCGGCGAGGACGTGCTCGCCGAGCAGCACCCCGGTCTCGTCACCCCGCAGCATCCGCCAGCCGCCCGGCCCCGGGACGCCCAGCGCGCACCGGTCGGCGTCCGGGTCCAGCGCGATCGCGAGATCGGCGCCCACCTCGCCGGCCAGCGTCAGCAGCTCGTCCGCGGCACCGGGCTCCTCGGGGTTGGGAAAGGCGAGGGTCGGGAAGTCGGGGTCCGGATCGCCCTGCGAGGCCACCAGCGCCACGTCGGTGAACCCGGCCCGGCGCAGCGCGGCGAGCAGCACCGGCCCGCCGACGCCGTGCAGCGGCGTCGCGACGACCCGCAGCTGCCGCGCGTCGCCCCGCGGCAACCCGGCGACCCGGCCGAGGTAGGCCTCGACCAGCTCCTCGCCCGCGGTGCGCCAGGCGGTGCTCGTGGCGACCGACACCGCTGCGGGCACGGCGGTGATCGCATCCTCGACGGCGCTGTCGACAGGTGGCACCAGCTGCGCACCGGACTCGAGGTAGACCTTGTAGCCGTTGTCGCCCGGCGGGTTGTGCGATGCGGTGACCTGGACGGCGGCGACGGCGGCCAGTCGACGGGCCGCGAAGGCGAGCACCGGCGTGGGCAGCGCGCGGGGCAGCAACACCGTGTCGAAGCCCGCGGCGGCGAAGACCCCGGCGACGTCGATGGCGAAGGTCTCGGAGCGGTGCCGCGCATCGCGGCCGACGACGACGGTGCCGGTTCGACCCCGCTCGCGCAGCCAGGACGCCAGCCCAGCGGTGGTACGGGTGACGACCGCGCGGTTCATCCCTGCAGGCCCGGCGCGCAGCGGTCCCCGCAGCCCCGCGGTGCCGAACCGCAGCGGACCGGCCATCCGGTCGGTCAGGTTCCCCGCCGCTGCGGCGTCTCCGGCCATGGCCGCCGCCAGCACTCGCTGCAGCTCGTGGCGGTCGTCCGCGTCGACATCGTCGGCGATCCAGCGCAGTGCCGCGTCACGCACCGCCGGGTCGAGGCCGATCATCCGCGGGTGGCGAACTCGCCACCGACGAGGGCGAGCACGTCGTCGCCGGTCCAGCGACCCGCCGCGCCGGTGACCAGCAGGTTCATGCCCGGCTCACCAGCTCCCGCAGCAGCGTGCCCATCCGGTGCGCGGCGTCGCGGCCCGCGGCCAGCACCTCCTCGTGGTCGAGCGGCTCGCCGGTGACCCCGGCCGCCAGGTTGGTCACCAGCGACAGGCCGAGCACCTCGGCGCCCTCGGCGCGGGCGGCGATGGTTTCCAGCACGGTGGACATGCCGACCAGGTCGGCGCCCATCGCGCGCAGCATGCGGATCTCGGCCGGGGTCTCGAACTGCGGGCCGGGCAGCCCGGCGTAGACACCCTCGACCAGCGACGGGTCGATCTCGTGGGCCAGTGCGCGCAGCCTCGGCGAGTAGGCGTCGACGAGATCGAGGAACCGCGCGCCGGCCAGCGGGGACGTCCCGGTGAGGTTGAGGTGGTCGCGGATGAGGACGGGCTGGCCGACCTGCAGCGCTTCGCCGATTCCCCCGGCGGCGTTGGTCAGCATGACGGTGTCGGCACCGGCCGCGCACGCCGTGCGCACCCCGTGCACCACCTGGGCAGCGCCGCGGCCCTCGTAGCCGTGGGTACGTCCCAGCAGCACCAGCACCCTGGTGTCGCCGACCCGCACCGACCGGACCGTGCCGCCCTGTTCCGGCACCACCGGCGTGGCGAAGCCGGGGAGCTCGGCCATGGCGACCTCGACGTCCGGCGGGCCGAGCAGGTCGGCGGCCGGGCGCCACCCCGATCCGAGAACCACCGCGACGTCGTAGCTGCCCACCCGGGTGCGCTCCGCGAGGGCACCGGCGGCGGCGCGGGAAGCGGTTCCCGGATCGGTCGACGGGGTGATCGCGGCATCGGTGGTCACGTGCGTGACCCTAATCGCAGTCTCCGACTCGGCTCACAGCACCGCGAAAGTGGGCACCACGCGGTCGAACAACTCGGTGCGCCCGGCCTCCTCCCGCTTGGTGGGCACGGTGACCCGCAGCGTCCACAGCTGTGAGTCGACCTCACGCAGCCCCAGATAGGTCGTGCGCAACTGCTCGGTGTCACCGTGCGAGCCTTCGACGGTGCGGTACGTGATCTCGACATGCGAGTCGACGGCCTGCCGGCCCACCACGAAGAGCTCGGTCACCGACGCGGCCATCGCGGACAGGTACGGATCCAGGAAGTCGCCCAGCTCCCCGTCGTAACCGGCGACGAGTTCCACCGCGACGACCTCGGAACCGTCGGGCGCGACGAACCGGACCACCGTGGTCGGCTCGTCGCCGATCGTGCGGGACTCCCGGAACTCCAGCCAGGCCGCGGGGACGCCGATGGTGAACTCCGCCTCCGAACCGTCGGCCCCCTCGATCGTGACGCGGCGGGGAGCCAGGATCGGCGGCGGCTCGGGCCGGTCCGGCGCGCTCGGCGCCGCCGCGACCGGCGAGGGCAGCAGGGACGCGCCCGCTGCCGTGCGGGTCACGGCGAAGCCGGCCACCGCGGCGCCGCCGAACAGCAGCACGGCGAGCCCGTAGACCACCACCGAGTTCCAGAACCACGCCGTCGGCGGCGGCTCGGGCGGTTCGTCGCCACCGGTCACCTGCCAGGGCAGCGGGCCGGGGGCGTCGGCCAGCGGGGCCGGGGGCTGCTGCGGGTCGTCCGGTGGTGCGGGTGGTGGTGAGGGCGGTCGCGCCGGCGCGGGACGGGCTGCGGCCGCCGGGAACGGTGCCCGCTCGGGGTCACGCGCCAGCGGGCGTAGCAACCGGTGCACCTCGTGCAGCGGCATCCGGCCGGCAGGGTCCTTGACCATCAGCGCCGAGATCACCCTGGGTAGTACTCCGCTGCCACTGGGCGCGGGCACGTCGCCGTGCACGACCGCGCCGACCGTGTCCACCGGGCTGCCGCCCACGTCGTAGGGGGGGTGGCCCTCGGTGGCCGCGAACAGCGTCGCCCCCAGGCCCCAGAGGTCCGCGGTGGGGCTCACCGGCCGCCCGGATGCGATCTCGGGAGCCATGAACGCGGGCGAGCCGAGCATCAAGCCGGTCGCGGTCAGCGTCACTTCGGCCGGGTTGCGCGCGATCCCGAAGTCCGTCAGCTTCACGCGGCCGTCGTGGCCGACCAGGACGTTGCCGGGCTTGACATCGCGGTGGGTGATACCCGCGGCGTGTGCCGCTGCCAGCGCCGCAGCCACCGACATCCCGACCGTGGCGGCGTGACCGGGAGTCAACGGACCCTCGCGGATCACCTCGGCCAGGCTCCGGGAGGCGACCAGCTCCATCACCACGAAGGGTTCCCCACCCTCGCGCGCCACATCGTAGAGCGTGACGACATTGGGGTGCGACAGCACGGCGATCGCCCGCGCCTCACGCAGCGTGCGCTCGCGCACCGAGTCGGCCTCCGCCGCCGGCATGCCCGGTGGGAGCAGCACCTCCTTGACCGCGACGGACCGGCCGAGCAGCTCGTCGTAGGCTGACCAGACCGTTCCGATGGACCCGCGACCCAGCACGGCATCGAGGCGGTAGCGTCCGGCCACTCGTCGGGGCGGTGGCTGGTCGCGGGTGGGCACGGCCACATTGTCCATGCGTTGTGGGCGCGTTCGCGGTATGCCATACAGGCATGACAGGAGTCTCCGGTGAGGAGGACGGACGAATGCCCGAGCAGCCGAGTACTCGCCCAGCAGCGTCGGCTGAGTCAGGCTTCGAGGTGAAGCCGGTCTACCGTGCCGAGGACCTCACCGAGGGACTGGCGGAGCGGCTCGGGGAGCCGGGTGAGTTCCCGTTCACCCGAGGCGTGTACCCGTCGATGTACACCGAGCGGCCGTGGACGATGCGCCAGTACGCGGGCTTCGGCACCGCGACCGAGTCCAACGCCCGGTACCACCAGCTGCTGCGGGAGGGCCAGACCGGGCTGTCGGTGGCGTTCGACCTGCCCACCCAGATGGGTTACGACTCCGACGAGGCCCGGGCCAGCGGTGAGATCGGCAAGGTCGGGGTGGCGATCGACTCGATCGAGGACATGCGCACGCTCTTCGACCGGATCCCGCTCGACGAGGTGTCCACCTCGATGACGATCAACGCGCCGGCGGGCTTGCTGCTGCTGCTCTACCAGCTCGTCGGCGAGGACCAGGGGGTGCCGGGTTCGACGCTGACCGGGACGGTCCAGAACGACGTGCTCAAGGAGTACATCGCCCGCGGTACCTACATCTACCCGCCGGCGCAGTCGCTGCGGCTCACCGCGGACATCTTCGCCTACTGCAAGGCCGAGGTCCCGCGCTGGAACACCATCTCCATCTCCGGCTACCACATGGCCGAGGCGGGGGCCAACCCTGCGCAGGAGATCGCGTTCACACTGACCAACGGCGCGCAGTACGTGCAGGCCGCGCTCGACGCCGGGATGGCCGTCGACGAGTTCGCGCCCCGGCTGTCGTTCTTCTTCGTCTCCCGCACCTCGCTGCTCGAGGAGGTGGCGAAGTTCCGGGCCGCGCGGCGGATCTGGGCTCGGATGATGAAGGAACGCTTCGGCGCCCAGGACCCCAAGTCGCTGATGCTGCGCTTCCACACCCAGACCGCGGGGGTGCAGCTGACCGCGCAGCAGCCCGAGGTGAACATGGTCCGGGTGACCGCGCAGGCCATCGCGGCGATCTTCGGGGGCACCCAGTCGTTGCACACCAACTCTTACGACGAGGCCATCGCACTGCCGACCGAGAAGGCCGCCCGGCTGGCGCTGCGCACCCAGCAGGTGCTCGCCTACGAGACCGACCTGACGTCCACGGTGGATCCCTTCGCCGGGTCCTACGCGATGGAGGCGATGACCGACGAGGTCGAGTCGGCGGCGGTCGAGTTGATCGGCAAGGTCGACGAGATGGGCGGCGCCGTGCACGCCATCGAGCAGGGCTTCCAGAAGGCCGAGATCGAGAAGACCGCCTACGGCGCCGCCCGCGAGATCGACTCCGGCGACCGGGTCGTCGTGGGTCTCAACCGCTATCGGTCCGAGACCGAGGAACCCTACGAGCCGCTGCGGGTCGACCCGGCGATCGAGGAGAGCGCCCGCGAGCGGTTGGCGGCGCTGCGCTCGTCGCGGTCGGCATCCGACGTCACCGCGGCGCTCGACGAACTGCGGCGGGCTGCCGAGGGCTCCGGCGGCGAGCACAACGTCCTCTATCCGATGAAGCGCGCGCTCGCCGCCTCCGCGACCCTCGGCGAGGTCTGTCACGCGCTGCGTGACGTCTGGGGGGTGCACGTCCCGACGGAGACGCTCTGACGCGGCCGCGCGGCGGCGCGCGGCCGATCGGCGGCCGGGCGGGGGTCACGACGTCGATCACAGTCCGCTGCGGCAGAATCAGGGGGTGAGCAGTCCCGCAGGCCCCCTGGCCGACGCCGTGCAGCGGCGGGCCGGGTTGTTGCTGGAGCTCTCGCGCGACATCCACGCGGAGCCCGAGCTCGCCTTCGCCGAGCACCGCAGCGCCGCCAGGATCATCGACCTGGTGGAGTCCGAGGGCTTCGACGTGCAACGCGGGGTGGGCGGCCTGGACACCGCCTTCACGGCCAGCTACGGCTCGGGCGAGCTGGTCGTCGGGCTGTGCGCCGAGTACGACGCGCTGCCCGAGATCGGCCACGCCTGCGGCCACAACATCATCGCGGCGTCGTCGACCGGCGCGGCGCTGGCGCTGCGGGAGGTCGCCGACCGGCTCGGGATCACGGTCAAGCTGATCGGAACCCCTGCCGAAGAGGCCGGTGGCGGCAAGGTGCTCCTGCTCGAGCGAGGGGTGTTCGACGACGTCGCGATGGCGATGATGGTCCACCCGGCACCCGAGGAGACCTGTGCCTCGCCCAGCCTGGCCATCACCGACGTGCAGGTCCGCTACACGGGCAAGTCGGCGCACGCGGCCTCCGCACCGCACCGGGGGCGCAACGCGGCCGACGCGCTGACTGTCGCCCAGGTGGCGGTGGGCCTGCTGCGGCAGCACCTGGAGCCGCGCCAGATGCTGCACGGCATCGTCACCCACGGGGGCGCGGCGCCGAACATCGTCCCGGCCGATACCGCCGCGCTGTACTACCTGCGGGCGGCCGACGTGGAGTCGTTGCGCGCACTCGAGACTCGGGTGATGGCCTGCTTCGAGGCCGGCGCCGTCGCGACCGGGTGCCACCACGAGGTGACCCACCAGTCACCGACCTATTCGGAGCTCGTACCCGACCCGTGGCTCGCCGCGTCCTACCGCACGGCGATCACCGGGCTCGGCCGGTCGCCGCAGTCCCCCGAACAGGAGCGCGACCGGCAGGCCGGCAGTACCGACATGGGCAACGTGACCCGGGTGCTGCCGGCGATCCACCCGACAATCGCGATCGACTGCGGTGAGGCGGTCAACCACCAGCCCGAGTTCGCCGCGGCGTGTGTCACGTCCTCGGCGGACCGTGCGGTGTGCGACGGTGCGCTCGCCCTGGCGCTCACCGCGGCGGCGGCGGCCACCGACGGCGAGCAGCGCGATCGCCTGATCGGCGGGGTGTCCCGGCGCCGTGATGCGCCGGAAGCCGCCGCCGGAGGTGCAGTGTGACCGCACTGGAGTCCCGTACCACGATGCCCCCGCTGTCCGCTGTGGACGATATCGCCGCGGGCCGTGGACCGTCCTGGTTGGACAGCTGGCTCGAGGCGCATCGTGCGCAGGTGGTGGCCTGGCGGCGTCACATCCACGCCCACCCGGAGCTGGGTCACACCGAGGATGCGACGACGTCGCTGGTGGCCGGGGAGGTCGCGCGCGCGGGGCTCCGGCCGACGCTGCTGCCCGGCGGCACGGGGCTGATCTGCGACATCGGCACCGGTGACCGGTGCATCGCGCTGCGTGCCGACATCGACGCACTCCCGCTGCGCGAGGCCACCGGACTGTCCTTCGCGTCCACCCTGGACGGTGTCGCGCACGCCTGCGGGCACGACGCGCACACCGCGATCCTGCTCGGAGCTGCGCTCGCGCTGGCCTCGGCGCCCTCGCTGCCCGGCCGGGTGCGGCTGATCTTCCAGCCGGCCGAGGAGGTGCTGCCCGGTGGCGCGCTCGACGTGCTGGCCGCCGGTGGGCTCTCCGGTGTCGACCGGATCTTCGCGCTGCACTGCGATCCGCGCCTGCCGACCGGGCGGATCGGCACCCGAGTCGGGTCGATCACCTCGGCCGCGGACCTGCTGGAGTTGCGGCTGTCCTCGCCGGGTGGCCACACCTCCCGGCCCCACCTCACCGCCGACCTGGTGCACGCGCTGGGCACCGTGATCACCGGGCTGCCCGGCCTGCTGTCGCGCCGGGTCGATCCGCGCTCCGGCACCGTGCTGGTGTGGGGCGCGGTGCAGGCCGGTCACGCGCCCAACACGGTGCCGCAGGACGGAGTGCTGCGCGGGACGCTGCGTACCGCCGACCGTGACACCTGGGGCGAGCTCGAACGGCTGGTCTGCGACCTCGTCGGCTCGCTGCTCGACCCGACCGGCGTCGGCTACGAGCTCGAGCACACCCGCGGCGTCCCGCCCGTCGTCAACGAGTCCACCAGTACGCGGCTGCTGCAGGAGGCGGTCGGCTCCGGCGCCGGCGAGGCCGCGCTGTCGGGTGTGGAGCAGTCGTCGGGTGGCGAGGACTTCGGGTGGTATCTCGAGCAGGTGCCCGGTTCGCTCGCCCGGCTCGGAGTCTGGCCGGGGCACGGTCCCCAGCGCGACCTGCACCAGCCCACCTTCGATCTCGACGAGCGAGCGCTCCCTCTCGGTGTGCGGGTCATGGTGCACACCGCTCTGGCGGCCCTCACCTGACTCCCGGACACTCCGGGTCAGTCGGCGATGCCGCTGCACGGACGGATGCGCAGGTCGGCGACGTAGTCTTCCGGCGCGCCGGCCGCCTCCGCGGCATCGGCCATGACACCGAGGTACCGTGCCGAGGGTAGCCCGCCCTCGTAGGCGTCGAGAACGTAGAGCCAGGCGAGCACCGAACCGTCGAGAGTGTGGATGCGCAGCCGCAGCTTCTTGTGCAGCCCGAGTTCGCTGCCTTCCCACCGGTCGAGCTGCTTCTCGTCCTCGTGGGTGACGTCGTAGAGCACCACGAAGACCTGTGACCCGGGGTCCTCGGCCACAGTGGCCAGCGCGCCTTCCCAGTTGAGGTCTTCCCCGCCGAAGGTCAGCCGCCACCCGACCAGCCACCCGGTACCGGCCATAGGGGAGTGCGGCGCACGCTCGTTCATCTGGGCTGGATCCATGTTGGACCCGTAGGCGGCGTAGAGCGGCACCCCCACAGGGTAGCGATCAGCGCGCGCCGCCCTCATCGCGCCCGGCGCGTACGGTGGTGCCCCGCGGCGGCGACCCGACGGGAGGACGACGTGGCCCGCATCGTGATCATGGGCGGTGGCCCGGCGGGCTACGAGGCAGCGCTGGTCGCCGCGCAGCACGGCGCCGAGGTGACGGTCGTCGAGGACGAGGGTGCCGGCGGGGCGTGCGTGCTCTACGACTGCGTGCCGTCGAAGACGTTCACCGCCTCTGCCGGTGTGCGGGTGTCGCTGCAGCGGGCATCCGACCTGGGCATCCGGGCGGTGCCCGACCGGATCGGGGCGGACGTCCCGGTGGTGCACGGGCGGGTGAAGGGCCTCGCCCTGGCGCAGTCGGCCGACGTCCGGACCCGGTTGCAGCGCGAGGGGGTGCGGCTCCTCGCCGGTACGGCGCGGCTGGCCGACGAGGCACCCGGTCTCGCGTCCCACCGGGTCGACGTGGCGGCGCACGACGGCACCGCCGAGACGCTCGACGCCGACGTCGTGCTGGTCGCCACCGGTGCCAGGCCGCGAATCCTGCCCGACGCAGTGCCCGACGGCGAGCGCATCCTGACCTGGCGGCAGGTCTACGACCTGGCCGAGCTGCCGCGCGAGCTCGTGGTGGTCGGCTCCGGCGTGACGGGTGCGGAGTTCGTCTCCGCCTACGCCGAGCTCGGCGTGGCGGTGACCCTGGTGTCCAGCCGCGACCGGGTGTTGCCCGGTGAGGATGCCGACGCCACCGCCGTGCTCGAGGACGCCTTCGCCGAGCGGGGTGCCACGGTGGTCAAGCACGCACGGGCGCTGAAGGTCGAGCGCACCTCCGACGGGGTGCTGGTCCATCTCGACGACGGGCGCACGGCGAGCGGGTCGCACGCGCTGATGACCGTCGGGTCGGTGCCGAACACCACGGACCTGGGCCTCGACACTGCCGGGCTGGCGACCGGCGCCCGGGGCCATCTCGAGGTGGACCGGGTGTCGCGTACCGCCGCACCCGGCATCTACGCCGCG
The DNA here is from genome assembly GCA_009379815.1 of Pseudonocardiaceae bacterium. Classification (GTDB taxonomy): domain Bacteria; phylum Actinomycetota; class Actinomycetes; order Mycobacteriales; family Pseudonocardiaceae; genus WHSY01. Next base: position 45,999 of record WHSY01000017.1, on the reverse strand, counting down.
GGCGACTGCACCGGGTTGCTGCCGCTGGCCTCGGTCGCGGCGATGCAGGGTCGCATCGCGATGTGGCACGCGCTGGGCGAGGGTGTGGCACCGATCAAGCTCAAGACGGTCGCGGCGGCGGTGTTCACCCACCCCGAGATCGCCACCGTCGGCATCAGCCAGCAGGCCATCGACGATGGGGAGGTGGCTGCGCGCACCATCATGCTTCCGCTGGCCACCAACCCTCGCTCGAAGATGCAGGGCCTGCGCCGCGGCTTCGTCAAGCTGTTCTGCCGGCAGGCGACCGGTGTGGTGATCGGCGGGGTCGTCGTCGCTCCGGTGGCCAGCGAGCTGATCCTGCCGATCGCGCTGGCCGTGAGCAACAACCTCACGGTCGACGACCTGGCGCAGACGTTCTCGGTGTACCCGTCGCTGTCCGGCTCGATGACCGAAGCGTGCCGCCAGTTGATGCGCCACGACGACCTGGACTGAAGCCGACGGTGCCGCTGTGGGGGCGCGCCGGCACAACCCCGGGCGCTGCCGTGCGTCCTAGGTAGTGACAGCACTCCGAGGAGGTGTGATGAGGACCACCGCCGTGGCCGCACTGCTGGCCGCCGGCGCGCTCGGCCTGGCCCCTACCGCGGCGTCGGCGGGCGAGGCATCCGACCACCGGGCGGCCGCGCCGGACAGCGAGGTCAGCGTGCTCGCCGTCTCGCTGACCGCCGGTGGTGCGGTCGCGGCCGTGGGGTCGGGGGTGGCGCTGGCCGTCAACCGGCGGCGCCGGCTGACCCCGCCCCACGGGGGCGAGGACGTCACACCCAGTCGTACGTCCGTGTGACGGCCTTGCGCCAGCGGGCGTAGAGCTCCTCGCGCCGCTGCGGGTCCATCGCGGGCTGCCACCGCCTGTCGGCCGTCCAGTTGGCCCGCACGTCGTCCTCGCCCGACCAGAACCCCACCGCGAGACCCGCCGCGTAGGCGGCGCCCAGCGCCGTCGTCTCGCTGACCACCGGGCGGATCACCGGCACGTCGAGCAGGTCGGCCTGGAACTGCATGAGCAGCTTGTTGCCGACCATCCCGCCGTCCACCTTCAGCGAGGTCAGCGGCAGCCCGGAGTCGGCGTTCATGGCGTCGATGACCTCCCGGGTCTGGAACGCGGTGGCCTCCAGGCCCGCCCTCGCGAGGTGCGCCCTGGTGATGTAGCGGGTGAGCCCGACGATCGCGCCTCGCGCGTCGGAGCGCCAGTGGGGTGCGAACAGCCCGGAGAACGCGGGTACGAAGTACGCGCCACCGTTGTCGTCCACACTCGACGCCAGCGCCTCGATCTCGGCCGTGGTGTCGATGATCCCGAGGTTGTCGCGCAGCCACTGCACGAGCGACCCCGTCACCGCGATCGCGCCCTCCAGCGCGTACACGGTCTCCGCCGAGCCCATCTTGTAGCAGACGGTGGTGAGCAGCCCGTGCCGACTGGCCACCTTCTCGGTGCCGGTGTTGAGCAGCACGAAATTGCCGGTGCCGTAGGTGTTCTTCGCGTCACCGACCGACAGGCAGGCCTGCCCGAAGGTGGCGGCCTGCTGGTCACCGAGGATGCCGGCGATGGGCACGCCCGCCAGCACGCCGCGCTCGCGGACGTTGCCGTAGACCTCCGAGGAGGAACGGATCCGCGGCAGCATCGTCACCGGTACGCCCATCTCGTCGCAGATCGCGGGATCCCAGTCCAGTGTGTCCAGGTCCATCAGGAGCGTGCGGGAGGCGTTGGTCGGGTCGGTGACGTGCAACCCGCCGTCCGGGCCACCGGTGATGTTCCACAGCACCCAGGTGTCCATGGTGCCGAAGCACAGCTGCCCGGCCTCGGCACGGGCCCGGGCACCCTCGACGTTGTCGAGGATCCAGCGGATCTTCGGTCCGGAGAAGTAGGTCGCCAGTGGTAGTCCCGTGCGTGCGCGGTAGCGCTCCCGCCCGTCGCCCCCCAGCGCGGCGAGCTCGTCGCAGATCCCGTCGGTGCGGGTGTCCTGCCAGACGATCGCGTTGTAGACGGGCTCGCCGGTGGCGCGGTCCCACACCACCGTCGTCTCCCGCTGGTTGGTGATGCCCACGGCCGCGATGTCGGACGTGGACAGGTCGGCGCGGGCCAGCGCCGCGGCACACACCTCGCGGGTGATCGTCGCCACCTCGGTGGGGTCGTGCTCCACCCATCCCGCCCGCGGGAAGAGCTGGCTGTGCTCCTTCTGCTCGGCCGCCACCGCGCGCCCGGAGTGGTCGAAGAGCATGCACCGGGTGGACGTGGTGCCCTGGTCGATGGCGGCGACGTACGGGGTCATGGGCTCCCTCCGGGCGGGGACGTCGTCAGATCATGACACTGCAGCCGCGAGCGCGGCGTGTCGCGCGACCACCGCGCGGTAGCGTGCACGGCGAAGGACCCGGCAGTCTCGGATGGGAGTTCGGTGGCCGAGCGTCTGCGCAGATCCACCCGGCGAAAGGTGACGGGGGCGTCGGTGGCGTCGGGCACGAACGCCGCCGCCGAACCGCCCCCCGGCCGGCTCGGGCCGGTCGAGCGGGAGGCCGACTGGCAGCGGCTGGCCCGCGAGCAGTTCGACGTCGTGGTCATCGGCGGTGGTGTGGTGGGTGCGGGCGTCGCGCTGGATGCCGCCACCCGAGGGCTGACGGTCGCGCTGGTGGAGGCGCGCGATCTCGCCTCGGGCACGTCGAGCCGCTCGTCCAAGCTCTTCCACGGCGGGTTGCGCTACCTGGAGCAGCTGGAGTTCGGGCTGGTCCGGGAGGCCCTGGCCGAACGCGAGCTCATGCTCACCCGGCTGGCACCGCACCTGGTCAAGCCGGTGAGCTTCCTCTACCCGCTGCGGCACCGGCTGTGGGAGCGTCCCTACGTCGCCGCCGGGCTGGCGCTCTACGACACCATGGGTGGGGCACGCTCGGTGCCCGGGCAGCAGCACCTGACCAGGGCGGGCGCGCTGCGCATGGCGCCCGCGCTGCGGCGCGACTCGCTCATCGGCGGGGTGCGCTACTTCGACGCGATGGCCGACGACGCCCGGCACACCATGACCGTCGCCCGCACCGCGGCGCAGTACGGCGCGGTGGTGCGGACATCCACCCAGGTCGTCGGGTTTCTGCGGGAGGTCGACCGGGTGGCCGGGGTGCGGGTCCGCGACTGCGAGAACGGTCGTGAGACCGACGTCGCGGCGCACGCGGTGATCAACTGCACCGGCGTGTGGACCGACGAGATCCAGCGGCTGTCCGGCGGTCGCGGCCGGTTCCGGGTGCGCGCGTCGAAGGGCGTGCACATCGTGGTGCCACGCGACCGCATCGTCAGCGAGAGCGGTCTGATCCTGCGTACCGACGAGTCCGTGCTGTTCGTGATCCCGTGGCGCAACCACTGGATCGTCGGGACCACGGACACCGACTGGAACCTCGACCTGGCTCACCCCTCGGCTACCCGGTCGGACGTCGACTACGTGCTCGACACCGTCAACGACGTGCTGGCGACACCGCTGACCTATGACGACATCGAGGGCGTCTACGCGGGGCTGCGGCCGCTGCTCGCGGGGGAGAGCGAGGAGACGTCGAAGCTGTCGCGGGAGCACGCCGTGGCCCGGGTCGCGCCGGGGCTGGTCGCCATCGCAGGCGGGAAGTACACGACCTACCGGGTGATGGCCGCCGATGCGGTGAGCGCCGCGGCGCCCGACCTGCCCGGCCGCGTGGCCCCGTCGATCACGGACAAGGTGCCGCTGCTCGGTGCCGACGGCTACCACGCGCTGGTCAACCAGGCCGACGCGCTGGCCGCCCGCCACGGGCTACACCCCTACCGGATGCGCCACCTGCTCGACCGCTACGGCTCGGCTGTGCATCAAGTGCTCGCGCTCGCCGGCGGCAGGCCGGATCTGCTCGCCCCCGTGCGGGAGGCACCGAACTACCTCAACGTCGAGGTGGTCCACGCGGCGACTCACGAGGCGGCGCTGCACCTGGAGGACGCGCTCACCCGCCGTACCCGGATCTCCATCGAGTACCCACACCGGGGAGAGGCGTGCGCGGCCGAGGTCGCCGCCCTGCTGGGCGAGGTCCTCGGATGGGACGCCGAGCGGCAACGTGAGGAGATCAAGATCTACAGCGCTCGGGTCGCCGCGGAGCGCGACTCGCAGACCCAGCCCGACGACGGCGCCGCCGACGCCAGCCGCTCCGCCGCCCCCGACGCCCGCCCCGAGCTGCTCACCTCCCTGAGCTGACGCGCTCCGGGGTCAGCCCTTGAGCTCGCAGATCACGCTGCCTTGGGTGGCGGGGGAGCCGGGCTCGACCGTCAGGCCGGCCACCGTGCCGTCCTTGTGGGCCGACACCGGGTTCTCCATCTTCATGGCCTCGATGACGGCGACGAGGTCGCCTGCTGCGACGGTGTCGCCGTCGGAGACCGCGACCTTGACGACGGTGCCCTGCATCGGCGCGGTCACCGCGTCGCCGGAGACCGTGATCGACTTTCCCCTGCCGCGCTTGCGTGGGGCCGCTTGGGCCGAGGCACCCGGACCGCCACCGAGCGCCAGGTCACCGGGCAGCGACACCTCCAACCGGCGGCCACCCACCTCGACCACCACGGTCTGGCGCTCGGTGGGTTCCTCGACCTCGGCGGCACCGTCGAACGGTGCGAACTCGGCGCTGAACTCGGTTTCGATCCAGCGGGTGTGGACGGTGAACCCCTCGGCTCCGGTCGACGCGAAGGCCGGGTCGTCGAGCACCGCGCGGTGAAACGGGAGCACGGTGGGCAGCCCGGTCACGGTGAACTCGGCCAGCGCGCGCCGCGAGCGTTCCACAGCCTGGGCGCGGTCGGCGCCGACGACGATGAGCTTGGCCAGCAGGGAGTCGAACTGCCCGCCGATGACGCTGCCCGACACGACCCCGGCGTCGAGCCGGACGCCCGGGCCGGAGGGCGGGTCGAACACCGTGACGGTTCCCGGCGCGGGCAGGAAGTTGCGTGCCGCGTCCTCACCGTTGATGCGGAACTCGATCGCATGCCCGCGGGGTGCCGGATCAGAGGTGATGGCCAGCTTGTCGCCCGCGGCGATGCGGAACTGCTCGCGCACCAGGTCGATGCCCGTGGTCTCCTCCGAGACGGGGTGCTCGACCTGCAGCCGGGTGTTGACCTCCAGAAACGAGATCGTGCCGTCGAGCCCGACCAGGAACTCGACGGTGCCGGCCCCGTGATAGCCCGCCTCGGCGCAGATCGACCGCGCCGCCTCGTGGATCCTCGACCGCTGCCCGTCGGACAGGAACGGCGCCGGTGCCTCCTCGACCAGCTTCTGATGCCGCCGCTGCAGCGAGCAGTCCCGGGTACCGACCACCACCACCGTGCCGTGGGTATCGGCCAGCACCTGCGCCTCCACATGCCGCGGCCGGTCCAGGTAGCGCTCCACGAAGCAGTCACCGCGGCCGAACGCCGACACCGCCTCGCGGACCGCGGAGTCGAACAGCTCCGGGATCTCCTCCTCGGTGCGGGCCACCTTCAGCCCACGCCCACCCCCGCCGAACGCGGCCTTGATCGCCACCGGCAGGCCGTGCTGCTGTGCGAACTCGACCACCTCGTCGGCCGACTCCACCGGATCCTTCGTCCCCGGCACCAGCGGCGCACCTGCCCGGGTGGCGATGTGCCGCGCGGTGACCTTGTCGCCCAGGTCCCGGATCGCCTGCGGCGCCGGCCCGATCCAGGTCAGGCCCGCGTCGAGCACCGCCTGCGCGAAGTCGGCGTTCTCCGACAGGAAGCCGTAGCCGGGATGCACCGCATCCGCCCCGGCGCGCGAGGCGACATCGAGCAGCTTGCCCTGGTCGAGGTAGCTGTCCGCCGGACTCGACCCGCCGAGCGCGAACGCCTCGTCGGCGAGCCGCACGAACGGGGCATCCCGATCGTCGTCGGCGTAGACGACCACACTGGTCAGGCCCGCATCCCGGCACGCCCGGACGACTCGGACGGCGATCTCACCACGGTTGGCGATCAGCACCTTGCGCAGCTCGCGGGCCACCCCACGCACCTCCTCGTCGACACAGTCGTTCGGCTGGGAGCTTACGGAAGGGTGCCCGGCAGTGGCGGGTGGCACCGCTCACCCCTGGCGGCGTCTATCGAGTCTGCTCGCGCACGTTGCGCTTGATGCGGGCGAGCATCGCGGCCATCCCCCGCAGCCGTAGCGGGCTGACGGCCTCGGCGAGGCCGAGCCGGACGTAGAAGTCGTCCGGGACGTCGAGCACGGTCTGTGCCGGCTCGTCGTGCAACCCGGTGTGCAGGATCGAGGCGAACCCGCGGGTCGTGGGTGCCTCGGGGGGTGCGTCGAAGTGCAGCTGCACGCGCTCGTCGTCGGAGAGCGCGACAGCCATGAACAGCGGCGTCTGGCACTCGTGCACCTGCTCCAGGGAGTCCCGCTGCCCGACGAGGTGCTCGGGCAGGTCGGGAAGCTCCCGGGACAGCTCCAGCAGCAGCTGCAGGCGGTCCTTGGCAGTGACGGCCTCGAACTCGTCGACGAGGTCGGCGAGCCCGGGAGGCAGCGCGGCGGCGGTGGTCACGGCGCCGAACCCGGCTCGGTCCCGGCGGCGATCGGCACCCGCACGGTGTTGCCCCACTCCGTCCACGAGCCCTCGTAGTTGCGGACGTTCGGGTAGCCGAGCAGGTGGGTGAGTACGAACCAGGTGTGGCTGGAGCGCTCTCCGATCCGGCAGTAGGCAACCACCTGGTCCTGTGGCGACAGTCCCGCCTCACCCTGGTAGAGCTTCTCGAGCTCGTCGCGCGGCTTGAAGGTGCCGTCCTCGGCGGCCGCCTTGGCCCACGGCACGTTGGCCGCGCCGGGGATGTGGCCGCCGCGCACCGCACCCTCCTGCGGGTAGTCGGGCATGTGCAGCAGCTCGCCCGAGTACTCGCCGGGGGAGCGGACGTCGACCATCGGCTTGCCCAGGTGGGCCAGCACGTCGTCGCGGAACGCCCGGATCGCCGAGTCGTCGCGCTCCACGACCGGGTAGCTGGTGCGCGACCGCTGCGGTACCTCCGTGGTCATCGGGTGGTCTTCCTGGGTCCACTTGGCGCGCCCGCCGTCGAGCAGCCGCACATCGGGGTGGCCGAACAGGCTGAAGACCCACAGCGCGTAGGCAGCCCACCAGTTGTTCTTGTCGCCGTAGATCACCACGGTGGTGTCACGACCGATGCCCTTCTCCGACATTAGCTCGGCGAAGCGGGCGCCGTCGACATAGTCGCGAGTCAGTGGGTCGTTGAGCTCGGTGTGCCAGTCGACCTTGACCGCTCCCGGGATGTGCCCGGTGTCGTAGAGCAGCACGTCCTCGTCGGACTCGACGACGGCCAGGCCTGCGTCGGGGCCCGATGCGGCGTCGAGGTGGCGCGACAACCACTCGGTGGTGACCAGCCGCTCGGGGTGGGCGTAGCTGGCGAGCTTGGGGTCGTTGTCATGCGGGAGTGCCATCGCTGCGCAGGTTCCTCTCCGCTGGGGTCCATCGTGTCCGCAGTCCGAACGGTGCCACACCCGGACGCGGGCGGCATCCATCCGTGCGTGCGATTCCCACGAGCGTGAACAGCGGACGCCCGGGTGGCTATTCCGTCCGCCTCCACAGCGACACCACGTCGACACCCACCTCGTGGAGCAGCCTGCGGGTCAGCGGCAGGCTGATGCCGATGACGCTGGACGGGTCGCCGTCGACACCCTCGACGAACCAGCCACCCAGACCGTCCAGCGTGAAGCCCCCGGCGACCTGCTGCGGTTCCCCGGAGGCGAGATAGGCGTCCAGCTCCGCCCCCGAGGGGGTGCCGAAGCGGATCACGGTGGCCTGCGTCCCGCTGGCCACCTCACCCGGCTCGCCGCGGTCGAGCCGCACGACGGCGTGGCCGGTGAGCAGCTCTGCTGTCGCGCCGGCCAGCTGCCGCCACCGCCGTTGCGCGGCCGCCGCAGTCCCGGGTTTGCCGACAAGCTCGCCCCCGACGTGCAGCATCGAGTCGCAGCCGATCACGACGGCATCACCGAAGCCGGTAGTCAGCTCCGACAGCACCGCACGCACCTTCGCCTCGGCCAGCGCGGTGACCAGCCCGTCCGGGGACGGATCGACCAGCGCGGCCGCGGTGGCGTCCTCGTCCACGTCCGAAACGCGCACCACCGGGTCGATACCGGCCGCCCGCAGCACACCGAGCCGGGCGGGCGAGGCGGAGGCGAGTATCAGACGCACGCCGGCCGACTGTAGGCCCATCGCGGTCCGTAGCGGATCCACGCTCATACCGACCCTGGGTGGTGTCGCCCAGATCTCCTGGTTACGGTCGGCGAGCGGCAAGACATCGACGACGGGATAGCGACTCATGGGCAAGCTCCGGTTCGGCATCTTCATGGCTCCGTTTCACCTGGCCGGCGAGAACCCGACGATCGCGCTGCAGCGCGATCTCGACCTCGTGGCGCACCTCGACCGGCTCGGCTACGACGAGGCCTGGATCGGGGAGCACCACTCGGCGGGCAGCGAGATCATCGCCTCACCGGAGATCTTCATGGCCACCGCGGCCGAGCGCACCCGGCACATCAAGCTCGGTACCGGCGTCGTGTCGCTGTCCTACCACAACCCGCTGTGGGTGGCCGAGCGTATGGTGCTGCTCGACCACCTCACCCGGGGCAGGGTCATGCTCGGGGTGGGGCCGGGCTCGCTGCCCACCGACTCCGCCATGCTGGGGCTCAACCCCACCGACACGAGGGAGCTGCTCGACACCAATCTCGACGTCGTGATGCGCCTGCTACGCGGCGACGAGCCGGTCAGCGTGACGACCCGCACCCACGAGCTCGTCGACGCGCGGCTGCACCTGCGGCCCTACTCCGACCCGCTGTTCGACGTCGCGGTCGCCGCCGTCGCGTCGCCCACCGGCCCGCGGCTGGCCGGGCAGCACGGCATCGGGTTGCTGTCCATCGGCGCCACGCTGACGCCGGACGGTTTCGACGCGCTCGCGCACCACTGGAACGTCGTCCGGGAGCGCGCGACGGCATTCGGCAGCGCGGTCGACCGCGACAAGTGGCGGCTGGTGAGCCTGTTCCACGTCGCGGAGACCCGGGAGCAGGCGTACCGCGATGTCGAGTACGGCATCAAGCAGTGGTTCGACTACTTCCAGGAAGTGGCGGCGTTCCCGCAGATGGGCGTCGAGGGCAACACTGACATCCGCCAGATGATCGACTTCATCAACGAGGGCGGGATCGGGGCGATCGGTACGATCGAGGACGCCCGAGCACAGGTGCAGCGGTTGGTCGATCAGTCCGGCGGCTTCGGATCGATGCTGTTGCTCGCGCATGACTGGGCGAACCCGGCGGCCACCAAGCGTTCCTTCGAGCTCATCGCGCAGCACGTGATGCCGGCCTTCCAGGGTCAGGCCGGCTCGACGCTCGACGCCAAGGCCCGGGCGACCGAGGCGCGGGCGGGCTACGCGGAGCAGCAGAACCAGGCCGTCGCGCACATGACCGAGAAGTACGAGCAAGAGCTCAAGGACCAGCAGCGCTGACCCGCAGCGCCGACCCGGCAGCGCCGACCCGGCAGCGCTGACCCGGCAGCGCTGACCCGGCAGCGCTGACCCGCGCCGCTACCGGCGTCAGGGCCGGGCGTACGCGGGATCTCACGTGGTCAGCGGGGTAGCGCCGAGGCTCGCCACGCGCCAGGACCCGGGTGCAGCGGGGTTCGCAGCCGGCGCGCCGGGTCGCCCCACGCCGAGCGCGGTCTGGGCGGTTCGGGCGCCGGTTGCGACGCGGTGGCCGCGAGTACGGCGGTCAGCGCGGCCAGTTCGTCGTCGGACGGATCGCCGCGCACCACCCGCAACAGCGGTCGATTCATCGTGCGCTCCCTTCGGTCGCGCTCGTGAGTGGCGATACGAGTCATGACTCGCATCGCCACTCACGGGTGGCGCAGCCGCACTACAGCGGCATGTTGCCGTGTTTCTTGGGGGGCAGGGTCTCGCGCTTCTCGGCGAGCATGCGCAGCGACCGCGCCACGTAGGAGCGGGTGTAGGAGGGCGGGATCACCGAGTCGACGTAACCCCGCTCGGCCGCGACGTAGGGGTTCGCGAGGGTGTCCTCGTACTCCTGCTGACGCTGCGCCCGCAGCGCCTCGACGTCGTCGCCGCGCTTCTCGGCGGCGGCGAGCTCCTTGCGGTAGAGGATGTTGGCCGCACCCGATGCGCCCATCACCGCGATCTGCGCCGAAGGCCAGGCCAGGTTCATGTCCGCGCCGAGGTGCTTGGAGCCCATCACGTCGTAGGCGCCGCCGTAGGCCTTCCGGGTGATCACGGTGATCTTGGGGACGGTGGCCTCGGCGTAGGCGTAGATCAGCTTGGCGCCGTGGCGGATGATGCCGTTCCACTCCTGGTCGGTACCGGGCAGGAAGCCGGGCACGTCGACGAAGGTGAGCACCGGGAGGTTGAACGCGTCGCAGGTGCGCACGAAGCGGGCCGCCTTCTCCGACGCGTCGATGTCGAGGCAACCGGCCAGCTGGGTGGGCTGGTTGGCCACGATGCCCACCGCGCGGCCCTCGATGCGCCCGAACCCGACGAGGATGTTCGGCGCGAACAGCTCGTGCACCTCGAGGAACTCGCCCTCGTCGACGACGTGGGTGATGACCTCGTGCATGTCGTAGGGCTGGTTGGCCGAGTCCGGGATCAGGGTGTCGAGCTCGCGGTCGTCGTCGCTGATCGTGTCGGTGACCGGCGCCTCGGTCAGGTCCGGCCCCGCGAACCGTGGCGGCTCGGAGAGGTTGTTCGAGGGCAGGAAGCCGAGCAGTTCCTTGACGTAGTTGATCGCGTCCTCGTCGTCGGCACCGAGGTAGTGCGCGTTGCCCGACTTCGTGTTGTGCGTCCGCCCGCCGCCGAGGTCTTCGAAGCCGACCTCCTCGCCGGTCACCGTCTTGATCACGTCGGGGCCGGTGATGAACATGTTCGAGGTCTGGTCGACCATCACGGTGAAGTCGGTCAGCGCGGGGGAGTAGACGTGCCCGCCCGCGCAGGGGCCCATGATCAGCGAGATCTGCGGGATCACGCCGGAGGCGTGCGTGTTGCGCAGGAAGATCTCGCCGTAGAGCCCCAGCGAGACCACGCCCTCCTGGATCCGGGCCCCGCCCCCCTCATTGATCCCGACGATCGGGCAGCCTGTCTTGATCGCCAGGTCCATCACCTTGACGATCTTCTCGCCGTACACCTCGCCGAGGCTGCCGCCGAAGATCGTGACGTCCTGGCTGAACACGCACACCGGCCGCCCGTCGACGGTGCCGTAGCCGGTGACGACGCCGTCACCGTACGGGCGGTTGCGCTCCTGGCCGAAGGCCGTCGAGCGGTGCCGCGCCAGCTCGTCGAGCTCGATGAACGAGCCGGGGTCCATCAGCATGTCGATTCGCTCGCGGGCGGTCTGCTTGCCCTTGGCGTGCTGCCGCTCCACCGCGCGCGCCGGGCCGGCGTGCACCGCCTCGTCGTTGCGGCGGTAGAGGTCGGCGAGCTTGCCCGCGGTGGTGTGGATGTCCGGCTCGTCCTCGGGTGGGATTCCGATCGGCTCGGTGGCACTGCTCATGGTCCGGCAGCCTACGGGCAGTGCTGCTGTTGCTCGTCCACGGCTTTTTGCTCGGATTCGCGAGCTTGCGCAACGCACATCGCGGCGCCGGTCAGGGTTCGTCGAACTCGCCGTCCTCGGCGCCGAGGACGAACGCATCCCACTCCGCGGGGGTGAACACCAGAACCGCGCCGTCGGGGTCGGCGGAGTTGCGCATCGCGATGTATCCGTCCACGAACGCGATCTCCAGGTGACCGGCACCCGGGTCACCGGTCTGGCTGCCGCGTCGCCACTGTGCCCGGGACAGGTCCAGGCGCCCGCGCACCCCCGCCTTGTCGTCGGTAGCCACGCGGGAAGCGTACCGACCGGCAACGCGGCCGAACGGGCCGCGCCGCGATCCTGCCGGAGCGCCCGTGGCCCTGGCCGGGAGGACGGGTGCCGCGGTCAGTGGGTGACGGTGGCCAGCCGCGGTCAGTGGGTGACGGTGGCCAGGAAGTCCCGCCAGGCGGCGCGGGCCACGGCCAGCACGGGGCCGTCCGGGGGCTGCTCCGAGAGCACGGGGCGCAGGCCCACGGTGAGTGCGGGATCTGCGGATCGTCCTGGCCCTGCCCGGTGGTGACGAGTATCCACGCCCCTCGTGAAGGACCCGGAGGGCCAGTTGGTCGCGCTCGTGCGGCGGGCGCTCGACGACGAGTGACGCCCGGTGTCACCTACGCAACGGGCGATGCGGCCACGGCGGCGCGTCCCTCGCCGGCGGGACGGACCGTGCCACACTGGCCCTGATGCGAGAGAGGAGCTGAGGGTGACAGCCCTTCCGGAACCGCCTGGGCGGCTGTTGACGATCAGCGAATACGCCGAGCTCGGCGAGGACGACCGATACCGCTGGGAACTCCAGGAGGGCAACCTCGTCATGTCGCCGAGCCCCTCCCCGCGCCACATGCTCGTCTCCGGGGAACTCCGCGATCAGCTGACATCTCAGCTCCCTGGCAGCGTGCGCGTCGTCCAGGATGTCGATGTCGACCTGCAGCTCACGGCCGCTGACCAGCCCGGATGGTCACGCCGCCCGGATCTCGTCGTGGTCGACCAGGTCGCTGTGGACCGGGTCGAGACCGAGGGCGGGCTGCTGCGCGCCGCCGAGGTGGCGCTGGTCGTCGAGATCGTGTCCCCGGGGTCTCGGCGCATGGACTACGTGATCAAGCGCGGCGAGTACGCCGATGCCGGGATCGGCCACTACTGGGTCGTGAACCCGGACCGTCCGGTGTCCCTGCTCGCGCACCACCTGGCGGGCGACCTCGGCTACGCCGACGACGGCGAGGTGACCGGCGTGTACCCCACCGCCGAGCCGTACCAGCTGACGATCACTCTCGACGAGCTGGCCTGAAGTGGCAGGCTGCGCGGCGATCAGGCCGTCACCGAGGAGCTACTGGCCGCCCATCGGTGCCGTCAGTCCAACGCGGTCAGGCCCGCCTCGGCGACCTCCATGTCCTGCGACCAGTGCCCGCCGCTGACACCGATCGCACCGACCACCGCATCGCCCACCTTGAGCGGGTAGCCGCCGCCGAAGGTGACCAGCCTGTCGATCCCGGTGCGCGCTCCGGGGCGCAGCTGCTCGTCGTTCTCCACGAAGTCGTGCCAGGCGTCGGTGGACATGCCGAACCCGCCGGCGGTGTAGGCCTTGTCCTGGGCAACTTGCACCGACAACAGCGCGGCACCGTCCATCCGGCTCATCGCCTTGAGCACCCCACCGTCGTCGGTGATCGCGATGACCATCGGTACCCCGATCTCGGCGGCTTTGTCCTCGGCGGCCTGGATGATCCGGTGCGCGGCCTCGGTGCTGATGCTGGCCTTGTCGAACGTAGACGCCATGGCATGTTCCTCTCGCTGTTCGAGCCAGTGGATCTCGGGAAGCGCCACACTGGTGGGCAGCGGCGTGCCGTGTCAACGCCCCGCGGTCGGGGGTAGCGTCCGGTCGTGTGTGGTCGGAGCTGCAACGCACGCCGCTGCGGGCTGACGCGCTGCGGCGCGCCCTGACCGCACCGCACGGCCCGTACGCCGCGATCGACGTCGTGGCCGAGACCGGATCCACCAACGCCGACCTCGCCACGGTCGCCCGGGCCGGTGCTGCGGACCGCACCGTGCTCGTCGCCGAGCACCAGACCGCCGGCCGCGGCCGGGCGGGGCGCGGCTGGACGGCGCCGCCGCGCTCCGGCCTGGCGCTGTCGGTGCTGCTGCGACCGGGGGGCGTCCCGCAGGGTCGGTGGGGCTGGCTGCCACTGCTCACCGGGGTCGCGCTCGCGGAGGTCGTCGCCGAGCTCTGCGACCTCGACACGGCGCTGAAGTGGCCCAACGACCTGTTGCTGGGGCCACGGCGGCGCAAGGCGGCAGGGATCCTCGCCGAGGTCGTCGGCGACGCGGTGGTGCTCGGGATGGGGCTCAACGTGACCCTGCGCCCCGAGGAGCTGCCCGTCCCTGAGGCGACCTCGCTGGCCGTCGAGGAGTCCGCCTGCACCGACCGCGATCCGCTGCTGGAGGGCCTGCTGCGCCGGCTCGACTCGGTGGAACGGCGGTGGCGTGACCACCATGGCGACGCGACGGGCAGCGGGCTCCGGGACGCCTACCTGAGCTGTTGTGCGACCCTCGGCCAGCAGGTCCGGGTACAGCTGCCTGCCCGGGAGCCGGTGCGCGGCACCGCGGTGGACGTCGACGCCCAAGGGCGGCTGGTGGTCGAGGCGGCCGGGGTTCGCGAGGCGCTGTCCGCCGGGGACGTCACGCACCTGCGGTCGGACTGAGACAGGAGGAGCGGTGGCCTACCCGGACGAGCTGCTCGCCGGCGACGAGCAGGTGGTGATACACAAGCACCCGCACTGGAAGATGCTGGTGCTGCCGGTGCTGGCCTTCCTGCTCATCGTGGCCGTGGGGTCCTTTCTCGCCGCATTCGTGGCCGAGCAGACCTGGGCCGTCTACGCCTGGATCGCGCTGGGCGTGCTCGGCGCGGTCGCGGTGATGTGGCTGACGGTGGCTCCGCTGCTGCGCTGGCGCACCACGCACTTCGTCATCACCACCAGGCGGGTGCTGATCCGCGAGGGCGTGCTGACCCGCAGTGGCGTCGACATCCCGGTCAACCGGATCAACACTGTGCAGTTCCGGCACTCCCTCGTCGAGCGCATGCTCGGGTGCGGCACGCTGGTGATCGAGTCGGCCTCCGACGAGCCGCTGGAGTTCGACGACATCCCGCAGGTGGAACGGGTGCACTCGGTGCTCTACCAGGAGATCAACCCCGGCGGCCCCGGGACCGGCCGGCCGACCGAGACGGGACGCTGATGACGGTACAGTCACTGGGCCTTCCGGACGCCCACCCCGGCACCGGGCTGCCGACACAGGTCACGATCTGGGAGGTCGGCGCCCGCGACGGGCTGCAGAACGAGGCCGCGGTGGTCGACGTCGCAGTCAAGGCCGAGTTCCTCGAGCGGCTCGGGGCCGCGGGCCTGACCGTGCTGGAGGCGACCAGCTTCGTGCACCCGCGCTGGGTACCGCAGCTCGCCGACGCCGCTGAGCTGCTCGCGCGGCTGCAGCGTCGTGACGGCGTGCGCTACCCCGTGCTCGTGCCCAACGAGCGGGGCCTCGGGCGAGCCGCCGAGGCCGGCGTCCGCGACATCGCCGTGTTCGCCTCGGCGACCGAGAGCTTCGCGCGGCGCAATCTCAACCGCAGCCTCGACGAGCAGTTCGCGATGTTCGACGCCGTCGTCGGGCGTGCCCGCGCGGAGGGCATGCAGGTGCGCGGTTACGTCTCGATGTGCTTCGGCGACCCCTGGGAGGGGACGGTCGGTGTCGGGCAGGTCGTCGAGGTGGGCCGGCGGTTGCTGGCGATGGGCTGCGAGCAGCTCTCCCTCGGTGACACGATCGGCGCGGCCACGCCCGGGCACGTCGAGGCGCTGCTGGACGCCTTCACTCGTTCCGGTGTGGGCATCGACGAGCTGGCGGTGCACTTCCACGACACCTACGGCCAGGCGCTGGCGAACACCCTGACGGCGCTGCGATCGGGTGTGTCCACCGTGGACTCGAGTGCGGGC
>WHSY01000017.1:0-30403 GCA_009379815.1 Pseudonocardiaceae bacterium | reverse complement strand
CACCGAAGACCTGGTCTGGATGCTCGACGGGCTCGGCATCGCGCACGGGGTGCACCTCGATGCGCTGGTGGAGACCAGTGTCTGGATGGCCCGCCAACTCGGCCGCCCGTCGCCGTCCCGCGTCGTCCGGGCGCTGGCAGGCTGACCCCTCGCCGCGGCCCGGCCGGCAGACCGCTCGTGCCGCGAACGGCACCTTGCCTGCGACTGCGCGGGGGTTGTCGCCGTCAAGGGCACCTCGGCGGCGTCGGATGCAGCGAAGGTGCCCGTCGTGGCGGCTGGCCGGCAGCCGGTCGCAGCGAACGCGCCCTTCGCGCCACCGTGAGCATCTAACAATCGGTCGGTTGACGCCAGCTAGGGCGCTCCATACGATTCCTGGACGTGCGGCCGCCCACCGTGCGCGGCTGCGGCGGCGGTTGCCCCGGGAGTGCCTCGAGGAGGTAGCGACTCATGGCCTACGACGCCGGGTGCGCCGTCGACGGCACGACGACCCGCAGGCGGTGGGTGAACGCGACGACGCTGGGGGATCTGCTCGACCGGCAGGCGACCGAGGCGGCGGACAGCGAGGCCGCGGTCTTCCCGACCGAGCGGGCGACATATGCGGAGCTTGCCGCGCGCGCCGAGACCTTCGCCCGTGGTCTGGTGGGTCTGGGAGTGCGTCGAAACGACCGGGTCGGGATCTTGCTGCCCGCATCGGTGGACCTGCTCGCGATGTTGTTCGCCGCCGCGAAGATCGGGGCGGTGGCGGTACCGGTCAACGCCCGGTACAAGAGCCGCGAGCTGCGGCAGATCGTGGTGCACTCCGGGATGGCGGTGCTCGTGACCGCACCGGCGCAGCCCGGTGCACCAGACCTGCCCGCCCTGGTCGCCGACACGTTCGACGGGCTGTCGGAGCAACCGGCGGGGGAGTTGGCGCTGACCGTCGCCCCGGAGCTCAAGCACGTCGTCGCGCTGGGAGGCGACGGAGGAGCAGGGTTGACGTCCGACGCGGTCCTCGTGGCCGCGGGTGCTCGGGTCGGGCCTGACGTGATCACCGATATGGCGCAGTCCGTCCGCGTCCGCGACACCGCCGTGCTGGTCTACACCTCGGGCACGACGGCGTCGCCGAAGGGCGCGATGCTCAGCCACGAGGCGTTGGTGCGACTGTCGGCGGGCATCGCGTTCGATCGGATGCTGCTGGCTCCCGAGGACCGGGTGTGGACGGCGATCCCGCTGTTCCACGGCGGTGGGATCACCTTCGCGCTGACGTGCATCACCGCCGGTGCCGTGTTCGTGCATCCCGGTTTCTTCGATCCGGCGACCACGCCCGCGTACCTCTCCGACGAGCGGGTCACCGTCGCGCTGGCGGCCTTCGAGACGATCTGGCTGCCGGTGCTGGACAGTCCCGACTTCACCGAGCGGGACCTGAGCCGGATCAGACTGGTCATGGTCGTCGGCGTGCCCGAACGGCTACGGGAGATGGCCGCCCGGATGCCCGATGCGGTTCACGTGTCCTGCGTCGCGATGACGGAGTCGTCGGCCTTCCTGACGCTGAACCGCCTCGACGACCCGCTCGAGAAGCGGGTCACCACCGGCGGCCATCCGATGCCGGGCATGCAGTGCCGAGTCGTCGATCACGAGACGGGACACGACGTCGTGCCGGGCGTTCCGGGCGAGCTGTTGTTCCGGGGCCCCAATGCGTTCGATGGCTACTTCCGGGATCCCGAGCTCACCGCGGAGGCATTCGACGAGGACGGGTGGTTCCACTCCGGCGATCTCGTCACTCGCGACGAGGACGGCCGGCTGACGTTCCTGAGCCGGCTCAAGGACATGCTCAAGGTCGGTGGCGAGAACGTCTCGGCCGCCGAGGTCGAGGGATTCCTGCTGGGGCACCCGGCGGTCGGCATCGTCGCGGTGGTGGCCGCGCCGGACGACTACTACGTCGAGGTGCCCGCCGCGTTCGTGCAGCTCAAACCGGGTGCTGACGCCACCGAAGCCGGGCTCATCGACTACTGCCTCGGCGAGATCGCGACCTACCGGGTGCCACGCTACGTCCGCTTCGTCACCGAGTGGCCGATGTCGGGCACCAAGATCCAGAAGTTCCGACTCCGGGAGCAGATCGCCGAGGAGCTGGCATCGCGCGGTATCACCGAGGCGCCCCGACTGCAGTCCACCGGTGGGTGAGCGCGTAACCCGTGCCGCAGCGTGCGCCGACGCGACGGGACGCAGGGCCGGGTCAGTGGCCGCGGAAGGCCTCCTCGAGCCACCACGCCGGCGCCTCGATGGTCTTGGCGTCGATGAGCAACGGCCGGGCGCGATCGCCGTCGACCCAGGCTCGGACGGTCGCGAGGTCGTCGGGCCGGCGCACCGTGACCCCGTCGAACCCGAAGCCCCGGCCGATCGCCGCGATGTCGGTCGGTGGGAACCGTACGGTGGACAGGTCGAAGCCGTCAGGTCCGAAGTGGTGGACCTCCGCACCGTAAGCCTCGTCGTCGTAGATCACCACCACCATCGGCAGCCCGAGGCGGACCACCGTCTCCAGCTCGGCCACCGCCATCAGGGCGCCGCCGTCGCCGAGCGCCGCCACCGGCAGCCGGTCCGGCTGCGCCAGCGCGGCTCCGATCGCGGTCGCCAGCCCCAGCCCGATCGACTGGAACGCCTGGGTGAAGCAGAAGCCGCGCTCGTCGGGCACCGAGAGGAACATGCTCGGGTACCCCATGAAGTTCCCCGAGTCGACGCCGACCACCCGCTGGACCGGCAGCAGGTCGTCGAGGGCGATGCTCAGGGTGCGAGGGTCGATGCGGCCGGGGGTGGAGCCGTCCTCGTATCCGACGTCGCGCCACCGGATCTCGGCGGCGATCCGGTCCCGGATCTGCGAGCCGCGGTACCCGGCCCGTCCGGGGCCCAGTGCCGTCGCGGCTGCGGCAGCGGTCTCGGCGGCACCGCCGGTCACGCCGACCGCGATCGGTCGTTGCGCCCCGAGCGAGGCAGCGTCGAGGTCCACCTGGGCGACGGTCGTATCGGGTCCGATCAGCGTGCCGTGCCGCATCGTCCACATGTTCAACGCGCAGCCCCAGCCGACGATCAGGTCGGCGTCGCGGATGAGCTCGGCGGCCAGCGGGGAGCAGAACCCGCCGGAGACGTCCAGCGACCAGGGACTGCCGTGGAACAGGCCCCTGGCGACCGCGCTGGTGGCCAGCAGCGCACCGCAGGTCTCGGCGAGACCCTCGAGAGCCTCCCGGCAGCCGGGCCCGCGCGATCCGCGTCCAGCCACGAACACCGGCCGCTGCGCACGGGCCAGCGAGTCGACGAGCGGCGCCACGCCGGCCTCGGACGGTTCCCGGCTCGCGCGGGCCGGCCGGTCCGGCAGCGAGACCCCGTCGGGACACTGCTGCGCCTGCACCGCCAACGGCAGGTTGAGCACGACCGTGCGGCGGTCGTCGAGCGCGGTGTAGTAGGCCCTCGCCGCCGTCACCACCGCGTCCTCGGCAGTGTCGACTCTGACGGACACGGCGCCGACCGCGGCCGCAAGCGCGTCTTGGTCGACGGAGAAGTTGGAGCGGGGCTCGGTGACGTCCGCGGCCAGCACGATCATCGGGGTGCGGCTCTTGGCCGCCTCGGTCACGCCCGTCATCGCGTTAGTGAGGCCGCATCCCTGGTGTACCGACACCGCTGCGACGGTGCCGCTCGTGCGGGCGTAGGCGTCGGCCATGGTCGCCGCTCCGCCCTCGTGCCGCGCCGCGACGAACCGTGCCCCCGCCTCGACGAGCGCGTTGGTGACGTGGAAGTTCCCGGAGCCGACCACACCGAAGACGTGATCGACACCCAGCGACGCCAGCGCCCCGCCCACCGCCTGCGCGACGTTCACCGTTGCACCAGGGCCAGCACGCGAACCGGACTGCCGGACCCACCGATGATCTTGAGGGGGCCGGCCACGACGACCGCGCCGGTCGGGGGGAGCTGCGCGAGGTTCTGCAACTGGGTCAGGCCGTACTTACCTGCGCCGTGCATGAACGCGTGACAGGGGAACATCGGGTCGAAGCCCACGGCGGCGCCGGCGTCCGTACCGACGGTCTCGACCCCCAAGCCGATCACCGGCGACTCCTGCGCGACCCACTTCGCGCACTCGACGGTCATGCCGGGGGTGTGCGAGCCGCCTTCGTCGGTGTTGAGGATCTCCTGCTGGGAATGCGACCGGGCATCCCAGCCGGTGCGGTAGAGCAACCAGCCTCCCGCGGGCAATGCGCCGTGCCCGGACTCCCATGCCCTGATGTGGTCGACCTCGAGCAGGAAGTCGGGATCGCGCGCGACCTGGGCGGAGAAGTCGAGCACGGCCGCCGGGCCGACGAGCCGCTGCGCCGGCACCGACGCGACGTCCTCGCCGCCCTTGCCGGTCACCCAGTGGTTCGGCGCATCGAAATGGGTGCCCGTGTGCTCCCCGGTGCGGAAGTTGTTCCAGTACCACGCCGGACCGCGGTCGTCGTAGGCACTGATCTCCTCGAGCTCGAACTTGGCCGTCTGGCCGAACTGCGGGGGCAGCGCCAGCGTGGGGGTGTCGGCGGACAGCGGGGCGGTGAGGTCGACGATCGTCACGGATCCGTCGGACAGCGCCGAGACGAGAGCGGACAGGGCTGACATGGGCACCTCCGAGGCCGGCGTTGCTCGGAGGCTATGTCGCCGACGCCGCGGCCACCAGTGATGCCGATCCGCGCACTCGTCGAGCCTGGGTAGGGTTCCACCGGTGGCGCGTCGGCATGACGAGGACGCGGGTGGCTGTCCGGAGCTGCTCGCGCGCAAGTCCGAGCTCCGCGAGCAGGTCTGGTCGGAGCTGCGCGAGCGGCGGCAGGCGCGCTTTCCCGGCGCCTACGGGCGTATCCCGAACTTCGTCGGCGCCGAGGCAGCGGCGGACCGGCTCGCCGCGACCGACGTGTGGCGGCGTGCCCGGACCGTGAAGTGCAACCCCGACGCCCCGCAGTGGCCGGTGCGGCAGCGGGCGTTGCAGGACGGCAAGGTCGTCTACATGGCGGTGCCGCGGCTCGCCGAGCCGGCACCGTTCTTCCTGCTCGATCCCGACGACCTGGCCGACCCGCCCCGGCAGGCGGCGTCGATCAAGGGGGCCTCGCGGTCCGCACGGCGGGTCCGGGTCGAGGAGCTGGAGCCCGTCGACCTGGTGGTGACCGGATGCGTGGCCGCGGGCCTCGACGGTGCCCGGCTGGGTAAGGGTGGCGGGTTCGGCGACCTGGAGTTCGCCGTCGCCACCGAGGCCGGGTTGATCGGGTCGGGCACCACTGTGGTGACGACTGTGCACGAGCGGCAACTCGTGGCGGCGGGATCGATCCCGACCACGGCGCACGACATCCGGCTGGGCCTGGTGGTGACCCCGGAGCAGGTCGTGGCGTGCGCCCACGACGTCTCCGAACCCGCCAGGATCCGGTGGGACGAGCTCACCGAGCAGAAGGTGGCGTCCATCCCGCTGCTCGGCGAGCTCCGTGACCGCCAGCTCAGCTGACCTCGTTGAGCTTGCCGGTTGCGACGTCGAAGACGAACCCGCGGACGTGCTCGGTGTTCGGCAGGAAGGGGCTGGCCTTGATCCGGGCGATGGACTGCCGGACTTCGGTGTCGAGATCGTCGAACGTCTCCGCGGCCCAGGTCGGCTTGATGCCGGTCTCGTCCTGGATGGAGCGCCGGAACTCGTCGTCGGTGAAGGTGAGCATGCCGCAGTCGGCGTGGTGGATCAGGATGACCTCCGAGGTGCCGAGCAGCCGCTGGCTGATCGCCAGCGAGCGGATCGCATCCTCGGTGATCGCCCCGCCCGCGTTGCGGATGACATGGGCTTCGCCCTCGGACAGGCCGAGCATGCTGTAGACGTCGAGCCGGGCGTCCATGCAGGCCACGACGGCGACCTGCTTGGCGGGAGGCATCGGCAGCGGGCCGGAGAAGGACTCGGTGTAGCGGGCGTTGTTGTCGAGCAGTTCGTCGGTGACGGACACGGGTTCTCCTCGTGTGATGGGGGAACGGCTACCGGCAGCGGCCGCGCGCAGGGCGAGGCGGGCGCGCGGCCTACCGACAGAACTCGTCGAACGCGTCCGTGCGACGGCTCGGCCAGAACGGCTCGAGATCGTGGCGACGCATGGACCCATCGTCACCGGCGCATGGCCACGAGTGCAACCGGCTCACCCCGACCGGGTGCCGAGCAGCGCGGTGAACGTCGCATCGAGGACGCACTGCTCGCCGCCGTCCTCGGCGCGGTGGGCGGTCCCTCTGATCTCGACGATGCCCATCTCGGGCCGGGTCTGCGAACACCGTGCCGTGAGCACCTCGAGCCGGCAGCGCAGCACGTCGCCCGCGAAGACGGGCGCCGGCCAGGACACCGTGCCACCCGGTGACCCCATCGAGGTGGAGTCGGCGAGCACGGTGTCGACATACCGGCGCATCCAGAGACCGACCGTGTACCAGCCCGACGCGGCGAGGCCCCGGAAGATCGATGCGCCGGCCGCGGTGTCGTCGAGGTGGAACGGTTGCGGGTCGTACCGCTTCGCGAAGTCGATCATCTCCTCGCGCTCGGCGACGGCCTCACCCAGCTCGATGACACGTCCCGGCGTCAGGTCCTCGTAGGCGATCACGACTACCGATCCTGCCATGCACGTTGCGGCCACGTTTCGCCGTGAAGGGCACCTTGACTGCGACGGAGGCCGCGAGGGTGCCCTTGACGGCGACCGATGCGGGTCAGTCGCCGCGAGGGTGCCCTTGACGGCGACCGATGCGGGTCAGTCGCCGCGAGGGTGCCCGTCACGGCGACCGGCGAAGGGCCAGCAGCGCGAGCGCGTCCGTGTGCAGCATGCCGTTGGACGACAGCGCGTTGCCCCCGTCGTGGGTGGGTGCTCCGGTCAGGTCGGTGAACCGTCCGCCCGCCTGCTCGACGATGACCTGCACCGCGGCGACGTCCCAGGGGTTGACGATCGGCTCGGCAGCGAGGTCGATGGCGCCCTCGGCGACCAGGCAGTGCTGCCAGAAGTCGCCGAAGCCACGGCTCTCCCAGCACGCGTCGACCAGTGCGAGGTAGGTATCCCGGCTCCAGTGCCGTGACCAGCTGCCGAGGTCCGTGGTGGAGACGTACGCATCGCCCAGCTCGGCAACCGCCGAGACCGCGATGGTGCCGACGGCGCCGTCCGCGCCGCAGGCATGCGCCCCGCCGCCCTCGGCCGCCCACCATCGTCGGCACAGTGCCGGGGCGCTGATCACACCCACCACCGGCCGGCCACCGTCGACCAGCGCGATCAGGGTCGCCCAGGCAGGCACACCTCGGAGGAAGTTCTTCGTCCCGTCGATCGGGTCGAGCATCCAGGCGCGGCCGCCTGTCGCCGTCCCGCCGCGCTCCTCGCCGATCACCGCGTCACCCGGGCGACGGGTGGCCAGCTCCGAGCGCACGGCATCCTCCACCGCCAGATCGGCATCGGTCACCGGGGTGCGGTCGGGCTTGCGGTCCACCCGCAGGTCGTGAGCCGCGAACCGGCTCAGGGTGATGGTGTCGGCCACATCGGCCAACGTGCGCGCGAGCGCCAGGTCGTCCTCCCGGTCCGTCACGACCGTGGATGCTGCCATGTGCCGCGGGTGCAGCGGGAACGAGCGCGTCGGCGGAATACGCTGACGACTGTGACGACAGTGCTGCTCGCCGAGGACGACGTCGGCATCGCCGAGCCGCTGTCCCGTGCGCTGCAGCGGGAGGGCCATCAGGTGGTGGTCGCCGGTGACGGTCCGGACGCGCTGCAGTGTGCAACCCAGGATGAGGTCGACCTGCTGGTGCTCGATCTCGGGTTGCCCGGCATGGACGGGCTGGACATCTGCCGTCGCGTGCGCAAGCAGCGGCCCGAACTCCCGGTGCTGATGCTCACCGCGCGCACCGACGAGGTCGACTTCGTGGTCGGTCTCGACGCCGGCGCCGACGACTACGTGGCCAAGCCGTTCCGTCTCGCCGAGCTACTGGCCAGGGTGCGGGCGCTGCTGCGGCGCAGCGTGCCGGACGCACTGGAGGTCGGTGGGGTGCGGATGGAGCTGTCCGCGAGGCGGGTGCTGGTCGACGGCGCCGAGGTGGGGCTCGCCAACAAGGAGTTCGAGCTGCTGCGCGTGCTGCTGCACCGCGCCGGGCAGGTCGTCAGCCGGGAGGAGATCCTGCGCGAGGTGTGGAACGACCCGGAGCTCAAGACGTCCAAGACGCTGGACATGCACGTATCGTGGCTGCGTCGCAAGATAGGCGGCCAGCGCATCGCCACGGTGCGTGGTCTCGGCTTCCGCTTCAACGTGGGCTGATCCGTGCGGCGGCGCATCCTGCAGTCGACGCTGCTGGTTGTCGTGATCACCGGCTTGGTGCTCGGCGTGCCGTTGGGCCTGGCCGCGTGGCGGTTGGTGGAGGATTTCACCCGCGCCGACCTGCTTGCCCGGCTGGAGCAGGTGGTCGCCACCTTCGCGGGCCAGCAGGGGCGGCCCGACCTGCGCGACGTGGCGCTGGCGGTACCTCCGGATGGGCAGCTGGTGGTGCAGTCCCCGGTCCGCGGGCGATCCACCCTCGGGCCGGATCCGGGGCCGGACCCGGTCGTGGAGACGCTGCCGATCGGGCAGCGCGGTCAGGCGAGCCTGGCGGTGCCGGGTGGGCAGATGCACCAGATGCAGCTGCAGGCCACGGCGCTGGTGGCGCTCCTCGTGGTGCTCTCGGTGGGCGTCGGCGCGACCGTTGCGACGGTGACCGCGCGGCGGCTGGCCGGGCCGTTGCGCGACGTCGCGAACCGGGCCGCCCGGCTCGGCGCCGGTGACTTCCGGCCGGAGCCGCGGCGCCACGGCGTGTCCGAGCTGGATCGGGTGGCCGACGTCCTCGACGCGTCCGCCGAGGCGCTCGCCCAACTGGTGCAGCGGGAGCGCGACCTCGTCGGGGATGTGTCGCACCAGCTGCGCAGCCGGCTGACCGCGCTGCAGCTGCGGCTCGACGAGCTCGCGACCAACCCGGACGCCGCCACGGCCACCGAGGCCGAGGCCGCGCTGGAGCAGGCTGAGCGGCTGGGTGGGGTGCTCGACGAACTGCTGCGCGCCGCCGAGGTGGCCCGGGCCGCCACCGCGGAACCGGTCGACCTCACCGCGCTGCTCGCGGAGGTGGGCCGGGACTGGCAGCCGCCGGTCGAGGCACAGCGCCGTGCGCTGCGGCTGCGGGTTGCCGACGGGCTGCTGGCGCGGGTCACGCCCGGGCGGGTGCGGGAGGCGATCGGCGTGCTCGTCGACAACGCGCTGCGGCACGGCGGCGGGACCATCACGCTGACGGCGCGCCCCGGCGGGTCCACCGGCGACGGGATGGTGGTCGTGGAGGTCACCGATACCGGCGCCGGGGTTCCCGAGGCGCTGGCACCGCACCTGTTCGACCGAGGTGTGTCCGGAGCAGCCTCGACCGGGGTCGGGCTCGCGCTGGCGCGGGCGCTGGTGGAGGCCGACGGCGGGCGGCTGGAGCTCAGCTCGGCGCGCCCGGCGACCTTCGCCCTGTACCTGAGGGTTCCCCGACCCGACGACGTCGTCGGCTCACCCCGTCCCGCGTCGGGCACCGTGCGCTGAGCCCGCCGCGCGCTACGAGTGGCCGAACTCGGCCGACTCATCGTCGCACTCAGCCGCGGCCCCGGGAGTGGACATGCCGTCGGCCACCGGCTGCCTGCGGGCGTCGCGGTCGGGGAAGACGTAACGCCGGAATGCCCACCAGCGGAACGTCATCGCGATCAGGGTCCCGATCAGGTTTGCGCTGACGAAGTCGGCGACCTCCTGGATGAGCAGGCTGACCTGGGGGGTCTGCAGGTCGAGAACGTACCGTGAGATCCACAGCGGGGTGGCGTTGATCACCAGTCCGATACCGCAGACGGTGAAGAACAAGGCCGCCTCGTGGTGACGCTCCCGGCCCCCGCGGGTGCGGAAGGACCACTCGCGGTTGAGGACATACGAGACGATCGTGGCCACCAGCACGGCGACGATCTTGGCGGTGACCGGCTTCGGTTCCAGCACGGTGATCTTCAAGATCGTGAACAACACGATGTCGACGACGTAGGTGATGGCTCCGACCAGGCCGAACTTCACGAGCTCACGGTGCGCGACGGCCACGTCACGGTAGGGCTGTGGGACCCGGACGAGCACGGAATCGACCACCGACACTCCCGGCATCCTACGGTGCGCACCGCCGAGCGGGTTGCGAGCGCGTGGCGATACGCTGACGGTCCCGTGGACCCTCGCACCGGAACCCCAGTCGTCGGCATGGTGGGTGCTGGTCAGCTGGCCCGGATGACTCATCAGGCGGCGGTGGCGCTGGGTCAGTCGTTGCGGGTGCTGGCCGCCACGGCGGGCGAGCCGGCCGCACAGGTGGCACCGGACGTGGTACTCGGCAGCCATACCGATCTCCGGGCGCTGCGAGGCTTCGCGGCGGGGTGTGACGTCGTCACGTTCGACCACGAGCATGTCCCCGCCGAGCACCTGCAAGCGCTGGTGGCCGACGGGGTGGCCCTGCATCCGGGTCCCGACGCGATGCGCCACGCCCAGGACAAGCTCGTGATGCGCCGAGCGCTGGCCGGGTTCGGCGTGCCGGTCCCACCGTTCGTCGAGGCCACTGCGGTCAGCGACGTGCTGCGGTTCGGTGCCGACCACGGCTGGCCGTGCGTGCTCAAGGCGGCCCGCGGCGGCTACGACGGGCGCGGGGTGTGGATGCTCAACACGCCGTCCGGCGCCCACCGCGTGGTCCCGGAGCTGCTCGATGCGGGCATGCCGCTTGTCGTGGAGCAGTGCGTGGCGATGCGCCGGGAGCTCGCGGTGATGGTCGCCCGCTCGCCGTTCGGGCAGGGCGCGGTGTGGCCCGCGGTGCAGACCGTGCAGCGCGGCGGCATCTGCGTCGAGGTGCTGGCCCCCGCGCCCGAGCTCGACCCGCTCCTCGCCGAGGCCGCCGAGGAGCTCGCGCTGCGGGTGGCGGGCGAGCTCGGCGTCACCGGCCTGCTCGCCGTCGAGCTCTTCGAGACCCCCGATCGGCGGCTCGTCGTCAACGAGCTCGCGATGCGGCCGCACAACAGCGGGCACTGGACCATCGAGGGCGCGACCACGTCGCAGTTCGAGCAGCACCTGCGTGCCGTGCTGGACTACCCGCTGGGCGCCACGGCACCGCGTGCCCCCGTCACCGTCATGGCCAACGTGCTCGGCGCGCCGACCCCACCGGCGATGGCGCCCGACGAGCGCCTGCACCACCTGATGGCCCGTTACCCGGCGGCGAAGGTGCACCTGTACGGCAAGGTGGAACGGCCGGGGCGCAAGATCGGGCACGTGACGGTGCTCGGGGAGCGGCTCGCGCCGGTGCGCGAGGCCGCGACGGCGTCGGCAGGGTTCCTGGCCACGGGCGTGTGGCCGGACGGGCGGGAGGTGCACGGGTGACTGCCCTGGTCGGAGTGATCATGGGAAGCGACTCGGACTGGCAGGTCATGCGCGGGGCTGCCGGGGCGCTCGAGGAGTTCGACGTGGCGCACGAGGTGGCGGTCGTCTCGGCGCACCGCACGCCGCGCCGGATGCTGGACTACGCGGCGGGCGCCGCGGGCCGAGGGCTGCGCGTCGTGATCGCGGGTGCCGGCGGGGCGGCGCACCTGCCGGGCATGGTCGCGGCGGCCACGGTGCTGCCGGTGATCGGCGTGCCGGTGCCGCTGGCGCACCTCGACGGGCTCGACTCGCTGCTGTCGATCGTGCAGATGCCTGCCGGGGTTCCGGTGGCGACCGTGTCGGTCGGTGGTGCGCGCAACGCCGGGCTGCTCGCCGTCCGGATCCTCGCGGCGTCCGACCCCGTGCTGGCCGAGCGGATGGCCGGTTTCCAGGCCGAGCTGGAGCGCTCCGTGCTCGACAAGGATGCCGCGCTGCGCGCCGAACCCGATCGCTGACGCCGGCGGGTACGCGGCTCGGGGAGATGCGCGCGAAGTGGGTGTGCGGCGCGTCATAGGAGGCCGTGACGGCGTCGGCTGCCGGTTAGCATCTGCAGTGTCTACCCGGCGGTAGCAGGAGGCGCGGTGAACCCGGAATTCGGCATCTATCAACTCGGTGAGGAGCACGACGCGCTGCGGGAGACGGTGCGCGCACTGGCCGACCGGGAGATCGCGCCGCACGCCGCGGCGGTCGACGAGGACGAGCGCTACCCGGCCGAGGCGCGGGACGCGATGGTGCGCGCCGGGTTCCATGCGGTGCACGTGCCCGACTCGTACGACGGCGAGGGCGCCGATTCGGTCGCGACCTGCATCGTGATCGAGGAGGTCGCGCGGGCCTGCGCCTCGTCGTCACTGATCCCGGCCGTGAACAAGCTCGGCACCATGGGGCTGATGATGGCCGGCAGCGACGCGCTCAAGAAGCAGGTGCTGCCCGACGTCGCCTCGGGCAAGGCGATGGCCTCGTACGCGCTGTCCGAGCGCGAGGCGGGCAGCGACGCGGCCGCGATGCGCACCAGGGCGCGGCTCGACGGCGACCACTGGGTGCTCAACGGCACCAAGTGCTGGATCACCAACGGCGGCGAGTCCACCTGGTACACGGTGATGGCGGTGACCGACGCGGACCGCAAGTCGAGCGGGATCAGCGCGTTCATGGTCCACGCCGACGACCCCGGGTTCTCCGTCGGACCCAAGGAGCGCAAGCTGGGCATCAAGGGCAGCCCCACGCGGGAGGTCTACTTCGCCGACTGCACCATCCCGGCCGACCGGATCATCGGTGACCCGGGCACCGGGTTCAAGACCGCGCTGGCGACCCTCGACCACACCCGCCCGACGATCGGCGCCCAGGCCGTCGGGATCGCGCAGGGTGCGGTGGACGCGTCGATCGCCTACGTCAAGGAGCGCAAGCAGTTCGGCACGGCGATCGGCGACTTCCAGGGCGTGCAGTTCATGCTCGCCGACATGGCGATGAAGGTGGAGGCGGCCCGGCAGCTGGTCTATGTCTCCGCGGCGCGCGCCGAGCGTGGCGAGGGCAGGCTCGGATTCATCTCCAGTGCGGCCAAGTGCTACGCATCGGACGTGGCGATGGAGGTCACCACCGACGCGGTACAGCTGTTCGGCGGCGCCGGCTACACCCGGAACTTCCCCGTCGAGCGGATGATGCGGGACGCGAAGATCACCCAGATCTACGAGGGCACCAACCAGATCCAGCGCATGGTCATGGCCCGCGCCCTGCTCGACGGGTAGATGACGGGCATTCGAGCCGTGCGATCGGGCAGCCGGGCCATGACCAGGCCGCGTCCGGTCCCTGGGGTCAGGACGCGTTGTCCTTGCCGGAGCTGTCGCTGGGTGGCGGGGCGGGCTCATCGCCCGTCGTCGTGCTTGGCTGGTCGGGCCCGTCGCCCGTCGTCAGTCGTTCCTCGACGAGTGACTCTGCCGACCCGACAAGGTTGTTGAGCTTGTCCATCAGGCCCATCGTGATCGCCACTCCCTTCCGATTGAGTAGCCTCCGATTGTCGCACTCTCATGGAGCAGCGCAAATTCATGCAGTAGCTGACTACCTTCGCGGCGTCAACGCAGGGCGCGGACGCCCGCGAGTGGGGGTAGGTCGGAACCGAGCGCGACGGTGACACGCTCCTGCGCGCAGCGCCGCTGCAGCGCTGCCGGATCCGCGGCCGGATCGGTCCCGGTGCACTGCACCAGTGACGCTCCCGCCGCCAGCACGGTCAGCAGCGGGCCCGGGTCCCAGTCCCATTCCGCGATGCACAGCACCCGGTCGGTTGGTGCGAGGCCGACGTCGGCGGCTCGGCGCCGGGCCGCGTCGACCAGCTGCTCGACGGTGGCGCCCGGCGTCGCCGGCGCGGTCGCCGGCAGCGGCGGGGGAGCGAACTCGTCACCGTGCACGCGCACCTCGCCGGCGTAGTCACGCACGCCGGGCGGCAGCACGGGAATGCCGGCACCGAGGGCGTCGAGCGACACCGCGGCCACCTCACCGGCGTCTGCGGTGTCTGCCAGCCGCTCGACGCCGCACACCGCGACCTGCGCACCGCCGGCATCGTGCGACACCACGCCGCCGCACCACCAGGCGCCGAGCAGGATGCCGGCGGTCTGCCAGTGCGCCGGCAGCAACACGGCCACGCCGTCGCCGGGTTGCACGTCGAGCTCGTCGCGCAACCAGTTCGCGGTCTTGGCGGCCCAGTTCGCCAGCGTGGCGCCGGACAGCTCCACCCGGCCGCCGGTCGCATCGTCGTAGTGGGTGATCCTGGGCCGCGCGGGATCCTCGCGCAGCACCGGGCCCAACAGGTGGTCGGTGACGGTCATCCGGCGGTCACGCGCACTCCCCGTTGTTCGGTTCCGTTCAGTAGACGCACGGTACGTCACCCGCGGTGAGCGGTGGCTCGGCCGGGGGCGGCGCCTGCTGCTGCGGCGCGGTCGCGTCCGCGACGGCACCGTCGAGCTGCAACGGCGCGTCGCCGGACCAGCTCTGCGTGCCGGGACCCGTGTAGTCGTCACCGAGGTAGACCTGCACGATCCCGGAACCCAGGCTGGCGTCCTCCTCGACGGGCAGGTCGCCCAGGGCTTCGGCCACGGCGGCAGCGCGATCGGCCTCGCCGGGAGCGTGTCGCACGACGCTCGACTCCATCGGCTCGGCGTTGCCGACGGCTCCCGTGCCGAAGTCCTGCCCGCCGAGCTCTCCGGAGACCCGGCCTGCCAGCCCGGTCACCCCCGAAGCGTTGAACACGTCCACGGTGATGGCGGTGTCGCCCGTCGGGGCGGGCGGCTTCGCGGCCGCACTGGGCCCGATGCTGGTGGCGACGAACCGCTGCACGGCGTCCTGGTCGACCCCGAGCGCCGAGCCCTCGTCGGTGTCCACCCCGCCGACGACGGGGACCGTGACGAACCGGACGTCACCGGCGGCCAGCCCTCGCATCCGCGCCGCGAAGTCCAGCACGTTGAAGCCCTTGTCGAGCACCAGCGCCTGCTGCGTGGCATCGATCAGCTCGCGGATCCGAGCCGGGTTGGCCAGCGTGTTCGCGGACAGCACCTTGTCGGCGAGGCTGGCGAGGAAAACCTGCTGCCGCACCACCCGATCCAGGTCGCCGCGGGGCAGACCATGGCGCTGCCGGACGAAGGCGAGCGCGTCGGTCCCGGAGATCGTCTGGCGTCCGGCCGGGAAGTCGGCACCGGAGGCCTCGTCGTCCACCGGCTCCTTGAGGCATACCTCGACGCCGCCGACGGCCTCGGTGAGCCGCGCGAACCCCAGCAGGTTGACCTCGGCGTAGTGGTCGATGCCCGCGCCGGTGAGCTTCTCGATGGTCTCCACCAGGAACCGTCGACCGGCAGCGACCGACTTCTCGTGCACCTCGGCCGGGCCGGCGCCCTGCTCGGCCAGCCGGCTGGCCGTCTCGTTCTTGGCCCGGGCGAAGGCGGAGTTGAGCTTGTGCTGACCGTAGGCGTCGGGCATCTCGACGTAGAGGTCCCGGGGCAGCGAGATGGCCACCGCCTTCTGGCCGTTGTTCGGGATCCGCACCAGGATCATCGTGTCGGTGAGCTGGCCCTCGTTGTCCGCGGCGCCGAGCTTCGCGAGCAGCTCGGGTGGCAGCGGGTTGCCCTGCGCGTCGGTTCGGCTGTCGTTGCCGACCAGCAAGATGTCCGTGGCCCCGTCCGGGGCGTTGAAACCCGTCACGTCCGCGGTCGTGAGGCCGGCCTGCAGATCCTGGAACATCGCCCAGCCCATCCCCGTGAGGCTCAGCACGAGCGCGGCGACCATCGCGATCACGATCTTGACATGGCGCAGCGCGCGGCTGCCGGGCGGCCGTGGTGGCGGGGTCGTCCGGTGTGCCCTCCGCCCGCCGGCCCGGGGCCGCGGCGACGGCGCGTCGCCCGGGTCGCCGGTGCGCCGGGGTGGTGGGGGTGACGAGGGTGGTGGGGGTGACGAGGGTGGTGGGGGTGACGAGGGTGGTGGAGGTGGTTGCCGGGACGCCCGCGGTGGCACCCTCGGACGGGCGCCCGGCGGCGGGCCGTCATCCGGGCGTTCCGGAGGTCTGCGCGGTGGCGGACCGCCCGCCCGACCGCCTCCGGGCGCAGGACGTCCCCGCCCCCCGGCGGGATCGCGCGGCCCTGGTGGCCTGTCCTCCACGTGCCCTCCTGCGTCCTGCGACTGCTGTTCGGGCGGTCGTCAGGCTATCGGCATGCCTGCACCGGCCGGTGTGGCAGCCTCCGGAGGTACAGACGCGCACGCCCCACCGTCGGTTGCTCGCGCCGTGACAGACTGCCACCGAACGGGTGACCGCGGGAGGGACGGACGAGCGATGCGAGTGCTGGTCACCGGCGGTGCCGGGTTCATCGGCTCGACATTCGTGCGCCGGGCGCTGGGTGGTGCGGAGCCGACGCTCGCCGGCGCCGAGATCGTGGTGCTGGACAAGCTCACGTACGCGGGCAACGAGGCGAACCTCGCGCCGGTGTCGGGGCAGCCGCGGTTGCGATTCGTCAAGGGTGACATCACCGACGGGCAGCTGGTCCGGGACGCGATGCGCGGTGCCGACGCGGTCGTCCACTTCGCCGCGGAGTCCCATGTAGACCGCTCCATCGTGGGCGCCGACCCGTTCGTCGTGACGAATGTGGTCGGCACCCAGATCCTGTTGCAGGCCGCGCTGGAGCTCGGCGTCGGTCGTTTCGTGCACGTCTCGACCGACGAGGTGTACGGGTCGATCGAGGCCGGCTCGTGGGCCGAGGGCCACCCGGTGGAGCCGAACTCGCCGTACTCGGCGTCCAAGGCGGGTTCCGACCTGCTCGCACGGTCCTACACCCGCACTCATGGACTCGACGTACGGGTGACCCGGTGCTCGAACAACTACGGTCCCTACCAGCACCCGGAGAAGATGGTCCCGCTGTTCGTCACCAACCTGCTCGACGGGCAGCCGGTGCCGCTCTACGGTGACGGGCTCAACGTGCGGGACTGGCTGCACGTCGACGACCACTGCCGGGGTGTCGCGCAGGTGCTCGAGCGGGGTCGCGCCGGGGAGGTCTACAACATCGGGGGCGGGACCGAACTGAGCAACCGCGAGCTCACCGGGCGGCTGCTCGCCGCGGTGGGTGCGGACTGGTCGATGGTCAGCCCGGTCACCGACCGCAAGGCCCACGACCGACGGTATTCGCTGGACTGGACCAAGATCCGCGATGAGCTGGGCTACGAGCCCGTGGTGTCGTTCGACGAGGGGCTGACCGCAACGGTGCGCTGGTACGCCGACAACCGGCAGTGGTGGGAACCGCTCAAGCACGGCACCGCGGTGGCCCCGTGACAGCGCTGCTCGTCGCCGGGGGCCGCGGCCGGCTCGGGCGCGACCTGGCGGACGCGGCGTCGCGCGCCGGGGCCGCGCACGTGGCGGCGCCGGATTCGGCCACGCTGGACGTCACCAGCGGGGCGAGCGTGCACGCCGCGCTGACCGCGCTGACCGGGCGTGCCCGTGCCGAGGGGTTGCGACCGGTCGTGGTCAATGCCGCCGCCTACACCGCCGTCGACGCCGCGGAGGGCGATGCCGAGCGCGCCTACGCCGTCAACGCCCAGGGACCGGCCGTGCTGGCCGCCGCCTGCGCAGATCTCGGCGTGCACCTGGTGCACCTGTCCACCGACTACGTCTTCGCCGGTGACGCCGCGGCGCCCTACCGCACCGACGACGAGACCGCGCCCCGCTCGGTGTACGGGCGCAGCAAGCTCGCGGGCGAGCACGCTGTGCTCGCCGCGGGGGGATCGGCGCACGTGGTGCGCACCGGCTGGCTCTACGGGGCGCACGGCACGAACTTCGTGCACACCATGGCCCGGTTGCAGCGATCACACGCCACCGTCGACGTCGTCGACGACCAACGAGGCGGCCCGACCTGGACCGGGGATCTCGCCGGCGGCCTGGTGGCGCTCGTGTCGGCTGCCGACCGGGTCCCGCCCGGGGTGCTGCACTGCGTCAACGCCGGCGAGACCACCTGGTACGGGCTGGCCACAGCGGTGTTCACCGAGCTGGGTGCCGACCCGGAGCGGGTTCGGCCGTGCACCACCGAGCAGTTCCCCCGTCCGGCGCCGCGCCCGGCGAACTCGGTGCTCGACACCTCGTCGTGGACCGCGGCCGGGCTGCCTGCGCTGCGACCGTGGCGCGAGGCCCTGTCCGCCGCCGTCGCCGCCGGCCTGCTGTCCACCTGACGGTCTCGCTGCGCCTGCGCCGTGCGCGGCGGGGCGGCTTGTGGGACCGGGGCTTGTTGGAGAGGGCGCGGTCAGCCGACCAGCAGCGTGATGGCAGTCGTCACGGTGGCCGCGCAGACCACGAGGCACGCACCGACCACGGCAGCGCCCCCGAGGGGCGAGCGCTGCGCATCGACCCGTCTGAGCACGGTGCGGTATCGCAGCGGCGCGACGAGCGCGGCAGCCACGACGCCGGCGGCGACGAGGACGACGCCGGAAAGCGGCCGGAGCGCGCCGGCGCCGACCTGGGTGTGCACCAGCAAGGCTCCGGTCACCACCATGGCCAGGCCGGTGCGCTGCCAGGCCAGGCTGGTCCGCTCGGCGGCCGTCGTCGCGTCGAGCAGCGGGCTGTCAGTCATGGCGCCGCCTCGGGAGGGGCGGTGTGTCGGCGGTCACGAGCGGAGATCCAGCAGCACCAGGAGCAGCGTGGCCAGCACCGCGACCGCGAGACCGCTGGCCACGATCCGCGGGAGTATGCCGCTCGGCAGCGGCTTGCGCAGCCGCAGTGCACGCTCGGCCCGTTCCCACCGCCGGTAGCTGCCGACGGAGATCAGCAGCGCCAGGGCGAGCAGCAGCGCGGCCAGGCCGAGTCGCAGCGGCTGCGGGCCGAACCCCGGCAGCAGGCTCGCCAGCGCCGCCCCCCCGGCGACGAGACCGAGAGCGGTGCGTAGCCAGGCCAGGAAGGTCCGCTCGTTGGCCAGCGTGAAGCGATAGTCCGGATCGGTCCCCACCTCGCGCAGCGGTGGTGCCCGGCGCCCGCGGAATCCGGTGCGGCCGGTGCCATCTACTGCTCGCACCCGATCTCCTTCCGGCTTCCTGCCGTCGACCACCCGCGACCGGCGAGCTCGCCGACCGACCCGGGAAGGATACCGCCGAGCGGACCCCGACCGTATAGAATGATACGGTCAACCAGACAACGGTGACGATTGTTCGGGGTGGCGAATGGCGAGGCGGGCGGCCAGGCAGCTCGACAGGTCGAGCCCGCTGCCGCTGTGGGCGCAGCTGCACGGCGACCTCGAGCGGCGCCTCGGGGTGGGCGCGTTCGATACCCGGTTCCCCAGCGAGCACGAGCTGGTGGACGACTACCAGGTCAGCCGGCACACGGTGCGGGACGCGCTGCGCCGGTTGCGGCAGGACGGGGTGGTCGACTCCGCACGAGGTCGTGGCACGTGGGTGCGCAAGCCGCAGATCGAGCAGCCGCTCGGCGCGCTGTACTCGCTGTTCCGCTCGGTCGAGGCGCGCGGGATGGAGCAGCACAGCATCGTCCGGAAACTGGAGCCGCGCACCGATGCGACGGTGGCGCAGCGGCTGCAGCGGGCACCCTCGACCGAGTTCGTGTATCTGGAACGGCTGCGGCTGGCCGACGGAGAGCCGCTGGCGCTGGATCACGCCTGGCTTCCGCGGTCGATCGCCGAGCCGCTGCTCGACACCGACTTTACCCACACCGGGCTCTACGACGAGCTCGCGGTGCACGCCGGCACGCGGTTGACCGGGGGCCGGGAGTCGATCCAGGCCGTCGTTCCGACGGCCGCTCAACGCACGATCCTGGGGATCCCCGCCGGCACCGCGGCGATGGCCATCGAACGGCTCGGTTGCTTGCGCGACGAGCCCACCGAGTGGCGTGAGACGTTGGTGCGCGCCGACCGGTTCCGAGTCCTCGCCCAATGGTCCGGCCAGGGATACCGGATGGACGTGGCCGGCGGGCCGTCCCCCACGGGCTGAGGTCCGTGGGGCGGGCCACGGCCCGGGGCCTTCTCGGCTCCCGGGCGCCTGCCCGTCTCATTTATCCTGATATCCGTACAAGCAGGAAGGAGCGGGTCATGGAGGTCGTCACCATCGAGACCCAGCCGCTGGGCGATCGCAGCTACCTGGTGCACGACGGGAGCGTGGGCCTGGTCATCGACCCGCAGCGCGACATCGACCGGGTGGAGCGGGCGCTGGGCGACGCCGGTGTGACGCTGACCCACGTCGCCGAGACCCACGTGCACAACGACTACGTCAGCGGCGGTCTCGCGCTCGCGCGCCGGCACGGCGCGACCTACCTGGTCAGCGCGGCCGACGACGTCTCCTTCGACCGGCACGGCGTACTCGATGGTGAGCAGATCACCGCGGGTGGGATGACCGTCGGGGTGATCGCCACGCCGGGCCACACCGACAACCACGTCGCCTACCTGGTCTCGCACGGTGGCCGGCAGGCCGTCTTCTCCGGCGGGAGCCTGCTGTACGGATCGGTGGGCCGCACGGACCTCGTCGACCCGGCCAGGACCCGAGAGCTGACGCACGCGCAGTACCGGTCGGCGCGCTGCCTGGTCGAGGTGTCGAGCGCGGACGCGACGGTGCACCCCACGCACGGCTTCGGCAGCTTCTGCTCCTCGGGCCCGGCCAGCGGGCAGGGCGGATCCACGGTGGGCGAGCAGCAGCAGGTCAACCACGCCCTGACCGATGACGACGAGGAGCACTTCGTCGAGCAGCTGATCGCGGGCCTGTCGGCCTACCCGAGCTATTACGCCCACATGGGCGCGCTCAACCGCGCCGGTGGCGGCCCGCCGGACCTGTCGGTGCCCGAGCCGGTCGACCCGGCCGAGCTGCGCCGGCGGATCACCGAAGGGCAGTCCGTGGTCGACCTGCGCAACCGGGTGGCCTTCGCCGACGGGCACCTGGCCGGCACGCTGAACTTCGAGCACGGCCCGATGTTCACCACGTTCCTGGGCTGGACACTGCCCTGGGGCCAGCCGTTCACCCTGGTGGGCTCGCGCGAGCAGGTCGAGGCCGCGATCCGTGACCTGTCCCGCATCGGCATCGACTCCCCGGACGCCGCACTGGGGGAGGACGTGGCCGCGCTCGGCGACGGCCAGCCGGTGACCTCCTACCCGCGGGTGGGCTGGCCGGAGGTGGCACGTGCCCGGCGGGACGGCACGCTCGACGTGCTGCTCGATGTGCGCCGCGACGAGGAGTACGACACCGACCACCTCCCCGGAGCCGTGCACGTCCCGCTGCAGCACCTGCGCGAGCGGCTCAACGAGGTCCCTGCCGGGCAGGTCTGGGTGCACTGCGGATCGGGCTACCGCGCCGCCATCGCGGCGAGCGTGCTGCAGCGCGCGGACCGCGACGTGGTCCACATCGACGCGATGTACGCAGACGCGCCCCAGGCGGGACTCGAACCCGTCAGCGCGTCGACGCGATAGGCACGCTCGGACCAGCCCCCATCCAGGCCAGCGGTGGCGATCAGCAGGTCTCAACTCCTCGCCACGAGCCGCGGCACCGCCCGTACATAGATCACCATTCCCACGACCTCCACCAACCGTCTGGGTGACCACAACGACGGCCGCCAGGAACCGCCCCGCCCGCAGCGGGCCGACCAGCTCCGCCGCCGGCACCTGCAGGAAGGTCGCATACAACAGGGCACCCAGCGCCGGGTTGATCGCCAGTTCCAGCCCCGGGCCTGCTCCCGGAGCCACCAGCCCGGCACCGACGCCGGTGGCCATCGCCCCGACTAGACTGCGACCTGGTGCCGCTCCATCCCCGCGAACCTTCGGGTCGCGGCGGCTCGGTCCGCCGCCGACCGACCGGTGGTCATCCTCGCGCCGTCTCGGTGGCCGGCTGCTCCGCCACCGCGGTATCAGATGTCCGGACCGGGGCAACGCGCCCGCGGTCAGCAGCCGGGGCCGGAGTCCGCCGGGCGGCGCGGACGGCGTTGAGGATCACGAGGACCTCGGCGAGCTCGTGAGCGAATACCACCGCGGCCAGGCCCAGCACGCCGAGCGCGGCCACCGGGATGAGGACGGTGATGATGGCCAGCGACAGCCCCACGTTCTGCAACATGATGGTGCGCGCCCGGCGGGCGTGGCCGAGCAGTTGCGGCAGGTGCCGCAGGTCCTCACCCATCAGCGCGGCATCGGCGGTCTCGATGGCGACGTCGGTGCCCATCGCGCCCATCGCGATACCGACGTCGGCGGTGGCCAGGGCGGGAGCGTCGTTGACGCCGTCGCCGACCATCGCCACCGCTCGGTCCCGCCGCAGTCGGGTGACGAGGTCGGCCTTGTCCTCGGGCCGCAGCTCGGCGTACACGTCGTTGATCCCGGCCTGGGTGGCCAGGGTGGCGGCGGTGCGGGCGTTGTCCCCGGTGAGCATGGCGGTGTCGACGCCCAGCCCGCGTAGCCGTTCGACGGTCTCGGCGGTCTCGTCGCGCAGCTCGTCGCGCACCGCGACCGCGCCCAGCAGCGTGTCGTCGCGTTCGACCAGGACGACGGTGGCGCCGGCGGCCTGCAGCCGGTCGGCCGCAGCGGCCAGCGGGCCGGGATCGATCCAGCCCGGCCGGCCGAGCCGTAGCGTTGTTCCGTCCAGGCACCCGTGCAACCCGGCGCCGGCCACCGCGGTGACGTCGTGCGCCACGGGAACGTCCTCGGCGGCGTCCAGGATGGCCCGGGCGAGCGGGTGCTCGCTGCGGGCCTCCAGCGCCGCTGCCGCGGCCAGCAGCTCGCGCTCGCTGCAGCGGTCGGTGGTGACGACCTCCACGACCCGGGGCTCGTTGCGGGTCAGGGTGCCGGTCTTGTCCAGCGCCACCATCCGGACCCGCCCCAGCTGCTCGAGCGCGGCGCCGCCCTTGACCAGCGCGCCACCGCGGCTGGCCGCCCCGACCGCGGCCACGACCGTCAAAGGTACGGAGATCGCCAGGGCGCACGGGGAGGCAGCGACCAGCACCACCAGGGCCCGCTCGACCCACACCAGCGGGTCCCCGAGCAGCGCGCCCAGGCCGGCGATGAGGCCGGCGAGGACCATGACGCCCGGCACGAGCGGGCGGGCGATCCGGTCCGCCAGGCGCTGCCCGGCGCCCTTGCGTTCCTGAGCCTCCTCGACGATGTGCACGATCCGGGCCAGCGAGCTGTCCGACGCGGCTGCGGTGACCTGCACCTCGATCGCGCCGCCACCGTTGATCGCCCCCGCGTGTACCGCCTCACCGGGCCCGGCCTCGACGGGCACGGACTCACCGGTGATCGCCGAGGTGTCCAGGCTGGTGCGCCCCGCCCGGATCACCCCGTCGGTGGCCGCCCGCTGCCCGGGTCGCAGCAGCATCACGTCCCCGACTGCAAGATCCCCCGGGGAGATCTGGACCTCCTGGCCGCCCCGCAGCACCGAGGCCTGCTCGGGCACCAGGTCCAGCAGCGCACGCAGACCCCGCCGGGTCTTCGTGACCGCGTACTCCTCCAGCCCCTCGGCGATCGAGTACAGCACCACCAGCATGCCGACCTCGACGACCTGGCCCAGGGCGAGCCCGCCGAAGGTGGCGATGGTCATCAGCGTGCCGACGCCGATCGTGCCGCGCAGCAGCCGGCGGAGCGCGCCGGGCACGAAGGTCGACCCGCCGACGAGCACCGCGGTCAGCTCCAGCGCCAGTGCAGGCGTCTCGGACCCGGCCCGCCCGAGCGCCCAGCCCGCCGCCAGCAGCACCGCCGCCACTGCGGCGGCCTGCAGCTCGCGGATCTGCCAGATCCGCTCCGGCTCGCCCGCGTGCTCCGCTTCCGCCCCGGCGGCGGGGTTGTCGTCGCCGCAGCAGGCGTCGCTCATGACCGTCCTCCGGCATCCCTCGAGGCGTCGCGGCTCGCGTCGATGCCGTAGTTCGGGCACAGCGCCACGGCTTCACCGGTGGCGGCCAGCAGCGTCTCCGCCGCCTGCAGCAGCTCCATCAGCTCCGGGCGCGCCAGATGGTAGACCGAGGCGCGGCCCTGCGGCCGGTAGTCGACCAGCCCGCACCCGCGCAGGCACGCCAGGTGCGACGACACCGTCGACTGCGCCAACCCCAGCTCGACGGTCAGGTCCACCACCCGCGCCTCGCCGGAGGCCAGTCGGCGCATGATCGCCAATCGGGTCGGCTCCGCCAGGCTGCGGAACAGCGCCACGGCCGCGCTCAGCTCGCCATGCGGCACGACCATCGTCGACTGTGTGTCTTCTTTAATCGTCACATACAGATGATAGCGGTATATTACGATGAACGGAAAGGAGACCCTTGACGGCTGCCGAGCGGTGAGGCGGCGACCGGGGTCGCGAGATCAAGTGCGCAGGGTCGGTGTCCGGAAAGCCTCGGCCGATCAGCCGGGCCGGGTTGCGGTGCGGAGGAAGTGGTGTGCGGCGCGTGAGCTGCCGGCCAGCCGCAGGGCGCTGGCGGCCGCGGCGAGGGTGACGATCCAGGGCAGGACACCGGGGTCGGTGAGTGCTCGACTCGTGGCGAGGCCGAGCACCGCCACGTCGGCGCACACCGCGGCAACACAGGCGGTGGCTACGGCGAGCTGGGGGAGTTGGGGCACGTCGCCGAGCAGGCGCTGGGCTGCCCCGGTCACGGCGAGGGTGAGCACTGCAGCGACGGCCGCGGTGGCGACGAGGAGCGGCAGCACCGGGGCGGTCCCCAGCAGCGGGCCTGGGCTGCGTTCGGGGGTCAGCGCAAGCACCCACAGCATGCCGATGACCGGGCCGGTGGCCAGCAAGATCAGCGCAGTGCGGCGAGCCGTCAGGTCGGCGAGCACGGGCGCGTAGGCGGCCGCCACGATGTCTGGTGGCCCGGACTCTGCCACCGCCTCGCGAGCTGCGGCGTCGGACGCCAGGCCGCGTTGTCGACGAGCGTCGACGGCGTCGCACAGGCCGTCTCGCAGCTCGGCCAGCGCGGCCGTCCGGATTCGACGGGGTCCGGGCAGCTCGGACGCGACCGCCGCGACGTACTCCGCGACGTGGCGGCTGGCTACGTCGCGGCCGGCCACGGCTGCCCCTGCAGCAACGCCGAGACGGCGGCGGAGAAGTCCTCCCAGGCGCTGCGCTGCTCGGCAAGCGCGCGTCGCCCGGCGTCGGTGAGCCGGTAGGTGCGGCGGCGCCGCCCGGTGACCACCGACCAGCCGGAGCGGATCAGGCCGGCGGCTTCCAGCCGGCGCAACGCCGGGTACACGGTGCCGGTGGGCAGGTCGAATTGGCCTCCGCTGCCCGCCCGCAGGGCCTCGATCACCGCGTAGCCGTGCCGGGGCTCATCGTCGAGCACCGCGAGCAGCAGCCCGTCCAGGTGGCCCTTGAGTACCTCTGCCCTCATGTGTAGCGACGCTACACCCAAGATGGCGTTCCCGCGAGCTAGCGAGTAGTGTAGCTATACATAGCATTGCTACTTATAGGGAGCGGGTCGTGGACCGGGTTTGCGTGCTGCTGCTGTCCGACGCCGTCGACGCTGGCTCGTCGACGGGCAACTCGTCACCGTCGACGGCACGACCGGTGCCATCACCGTCCACCCCCCGACGCGGTGACCGCCAATGGCCGTGCAGCTCCTGATCGCCTGCCACGTGCTCGCCGGCCTCACCGCCGTCGTCTGGGGTGCCGGCGCGATGCTGGCCCCGAAGCGCCGGGGCAGGCACCCCCGTCGCGGCCGCGCCTATCTGGTCGCCCTCGCGGTCGTGGCTGCCACGGGCACCACTCTCGCGGCCACCGACTGGCAGCACCTATGGCACCTCGCCGCCCTCGGCGCCACCGCGGCCGGGTTCGCCGTGGTTGGCTATGCCACCCGCCCCGGCCGCCGGGCGGGCTGGTTGACTGCCCACATCATCGGCATGAGCGGGTCCTACGTCGCCATGCTCACCGCCTTCTACGTCGACAACGGTCCCCGACTGCCGCTGTGGCAGTTGCTCCCCCCGGGGGCCTTCTGGTTCCTGCCCACCGTGGTCGGCGTGCCCCTGCTGGTGCGAGCGCTGGCACGCCACCGGCGACGCCGGCCGCGCACCCGGCTCCAGAGGAGCCCGTGCCGCCTGGGTGTCGAGCGGGCGTACAGCGAGCTGCGCAGGAGGCCAGGCAGGTAGCTCCGCCGTCGTCGGGCCGATGCACTCTCGACGCCTCGCGTCGCGGCGGTCGCCGCGATGACGACATCGACGTCGTCCGCGCGCAGCCGCGTCGATCGCCGCTCCGCATCGTGTCTGCACCATCGGCCGCGCTCAGCCAACAGCTCGGTCAGGCGACGGGGACGAGTTCGGCGAGCAACTGCCGCACCCGGAGGTCGATGTTGCCGCGGATGACGCGGACCCGCTCGACGGGCTGTCCGGCGGGGTCCGATCGTCGCTACCACTCGTTTCGTGCCACGTCTTGCCAGCACAGGAAGGCCAGCCGGCCACCGGGCCGGAGTGCTCGGGCGATGTTGGCGAAGGCTGCGGTGGGGTCGTCGAAGAAGATGACGCCGAAGCGGCTCATCGTCACGTCGAAGCTCCCGCTGGGAACGAGTGCAGCTGGGCATCGCCTTCCTACTATTATCGAGTAGTTGGAGGTGGTCGAAGGTGGCTGACGATCTCGACCGCGCCCTCGAGGTGCTCGGCCCGCTGGAGGCCCGCACCATGCGAGCGGTGTGGACAGGTCAGGTGCGCGAGCCGTTCACCGTCCGCGACGTGCTGGCGTTGCTGCCCGAACTCGCCTACACCACGGTGCTCACCACGATGCGGCGGCTCGCGGACAAGGGCGTGCTGGTCGCCGATGCGGCGGTCGGGCGCAAGGCTCACGAGTACCGCGCGGCCGGCTGCCCGGCCGACTTCCTGGCCGCCGAGAGCACCCGGCAGGCAGCCGCGGCGGTGCAGCGGTACGGCGATGCCGCGCTGGCCGCCTTCGCGGCGCTGCTCGATGCCCTCGAGCCGGAACAACGCGCCAAGCTGGAAAGGCTGCGCAGCCGATGACGCTGCGCTGGCTACGGTCCCATCCGCGGCTCGCTGCGGTGGGGCTGCTGCGTCGCGCCGCCGCTGACGTGCTGTTCTTCGTGCCGGTGGGTTCCTGGTGGGCAGCCGGCCGGCGCGAGCACGCCGAGCTAACGGCCGACAGTGCTGGGATCCGCCAGGTCGGTGCACCAGCGCTGGCCGGTGCCTGCTGTCCGCCACCGATAGCCGGACCCCGGTCACGGCAACCGCGTTCGACGGAGCAACCGACGCACGGATCGCCCAGCTGTCCGGGGAGCCGATTCCCCGACCGCCACCCGTCACTGCCGAGCCTGGCGCTGTCCTTCGCCAGCCGGGTCGGCGCCGTCAGCCTGTTCATGTGCACCGGGCAGCTGCGGTCGCCGCACTCGCGCTGTGACCAGCCGGGGCGACTGCATGACTCCGGTGCGCGGCCACGTCGCAATCGTCGGCAGGCAACGGCTCGGGAAGCGAGGTGATGGTGATGATGGATGGCGGGATGATGGGCTGGATGCTGGTCTGGCCGCTGTTCGTGCTGGTCGGGCTGGCACTGCTCGGCTACGTGGTGTTCCGGCTGGTGCAGGGTGGGTCGACCAGCGCGCCGGCGGTGGCTTCGTCCGCGCGGCAGATCCTCGACGAGCGGTTTGCCCGCGGGGAGATCGACGAGCAGCAGTACCGCCGGATGCGTGACGAGTTGCGGTGAGCAGTAGGCCGATCAGCCGGCGCCGGGCTATGGGCCTGGCCGCCGCGGGCGCAGTCGGCGTCGCGGGCGGCGCTGCGGGGTGGGTGTGGAGTGCGGGCTCGCCGGACGCCGGTTTCCGCCCCGCCGTCAGCGGTGCGCCGTTGCGCGATCCGGAGGTGTTGGGCAGCCGGGGCGGCCGGCTGCACGTCGAGCTCACCGCTGCTGCCGGCGTGCGGCTGGCCGGTCGGGACACCGCGGCGCTGGGGTTCAACGGGACCTCGCCGGGGCCCACGCTGCGGGTGCGGCCGGGTGACGAGCTGTCGGTGCGGCTGACCAACCGGCTCAAGCAGCCCACCAACCTGCACACCCACGGGCTGCGGGTGTCGCCGCAGGGCAACGGGGACAACCCGTTCCTGCGGATCGAACCGGGAACCTCGTTCGACTACCTGCTCCGTATCCCGCCGGGCCACCCGGCTGGCACGTTCTGGTATCACCCGCACCACCACGGCATGGTGGCCGATCAGCTCTTCGGCGGTCTCGCCGGGATGCTGCTGGTCGACGGTGGCCCGGACCTGCCGGTCGACCGGGACCGGGTGCTGCTGGTGACCGACACGACGATGGACGCTGGCGGTGGCGTCGCGCAGCCGGGCCGGATGGACCGGATGAGAGGACGGCAGGGTGAGCTCGTCCTGGTCAACGGCCAGCACCAGCCCAGCATCAGCGCGGCCCCAGGGACAGCGCAGCGCTGGCGCATTGTCAACGGATGCGTGTCGCGGATGCTGCCGCTGCGGTTGACCGGACACGCGCTCGACCTGGTCGCCCTCGACGGGGCGTTCCTGCCGGCCCCGGCCAGCCGGGACCGGGTGGCGCTCGCGCCCGGCAACCGCGCCGATGTCGTGGTGCGCCCGACGGCGGCCGGGCGGTTCGAGTTGGTGTCCGAGGCCTCGGATCGCGGCAGCACCGGCGTGGGCGGTGACGTGCGCAGTGAGCCCGTCGTGCTGGCCACACTGCTCTCGGCAGGACCGGCCGCTCCAGTGGCCCCGCTGCCTGCGGCGCTACCCGCCGAGAACCCGGGGTCGGCCACCGAGGCGCAGCGCCAGGTCGCGTTCACCATGGGGATGGGCATGGGAGGCATGACCTTCGGCATCGACGGTCGCGCCTTCGACCCGGAACGCGACGACCATTCGGTGCTGTTCGGGACCACCGAGGAGTGGACCGTCACAAGCTCCACGCCGATGGCGCACCCGTTCCACCTGCACGTGTGGCCGTTCGTCGTGCTGGCCACCAGCGACGGCGCCCCGCTGTCCGGGACACCGCAGGACGTCGTGCTGGTGCCACCGCGGGGCTGGGTCCGGCTGCGGATCCCGTTCACCGCGCACACCGGCCGCAGCGTCTTCCACTGCCACATCCTCGACCACGAGGACGCCGGCATGATGGCCACCATCCAGGTCCGCCGATAGTCCCCCGGCGCGTTACGCACAGCTCCCTTGCGGCGAGCGGCAAGGATCGCTGGGGGACGTCGAGACGTGAGCAGACATGACAGA
Organism: Pseudonocardiaceae bacterium; assembly: GCA_009379815.1. Lineage (GTDB taxonomy): Bacteria > Actinomycetota > Actinomycetes > Mycobacteriales > Pseudonocardiaceae > WHSY01. The sequence continues at coordinate 1,331 of WHSY01000017.1, read as the reverse complement.
TGTCATGACGTTGCCGTGACAGCGATCTACCGATCTCGGGGCCGCGCTGACGGCGACCGCTCCTCGTGCCGGATCGGCCGCTCGTCGCGTTGCGATGGGTTTCTTGTCGGTGGCACCGCTGCGGCCCGAAATTGTCGGTGCCCGGGTCGAGAATCCTGGCATGACCGCGTTGCTGGCCGACCCGCTGCAGACCGATCCGGTGCAGCAGGTGTCGGATGGGCTGCAGCAGCTCCGGGAGTCGATTTCGGGCCTTGGTGACGGGCAGCTGCAGGATCGGCTGCGGGTGGTGGAGTCGGTGTCGCGGCAAGCGCATGCGCTGGGTCTGGATCTGGTGGCTGAGGTCGAGGCGCGGAATTTGGCCGGGCAGGCGGGGTTCGGGTCGACGAAGCGGATGCTGGCGGGAATCTTGGGGCTGTCGCACTCGGAGGCGAGGGCGCGGGTGGCTCACGCCGAGGCAGTCGCGCCCCGGCGGGCGCTGACCGGTGAGGCGCTGCCGCCGCACTGTCCGGCGACCGCGGCGGGTCTGGCCGCGGGCCGGATTGGGGTGGGGCAGTTGCGGGTGATCGCCGAGACGATGGCCACGGTCCCGGACTCAGTGAGTGCGGCGGATCGGGAGTGGGCCGAGGCCCACCTCGCGGAGTGGGCGCCGCGGCTGGACCCGGCCGCGTTGGGCAGGCTCGCCACCCGGGTGCTGGCGTTTCTGGATCCGGACGGGCCCGAACCCGCAGCTGACGACATCCCGGCGCCGTCGGGGGCGCTGCGGCTGCGTGACCGCCGCCGCAACGGCGGGGTGGGGTTCGAGGGCTGGCTCGATGGCGAACACGGGCCCGCGCTGCGCGAGCTTATCGAGCGGCTCGCCATGCCCCGGCCCGCCGCCGAGGGGGTACCGGATCCGCGCGGCGTCGAGCAGCGCCAGGCCGACGCTCTCGTCGAGGTCTGCGACCTGGCGCGGTCGGCGGAGCAAGCCCCCACCAGCGCCGGGGAGCCCCCGCATCTGACGATCACCATGGATCTCAACATGCTCATCGACGGGATCGGGGCCGCCGCGCTGGACTACGGCACGTTCCTGTCGGCCGGTGACGCTCGCCGGTGGGCCTGCGACGCCAAAATCATCCCGATGGTGCTGCGCGGCGACAGCGAACCCCTCGACGTGGGCCGCGCCATGCGCACCGTCCCCACCGGGGTACGCCGCGCCCTGATCGTCCGCGACCGCGGGTGCGCCTTCCCCGGCTGCGGCCGCCCGCCCAGCCGCTGCAGCGCCCACCACGTCCGCCACTGAGGTTTTCTCAGCAAGATCGGGATCGGTGGTACCGGCGCGTGTGTGGTGAGGT
>WHSY01000179.1 GCA_009379815.1 Pseudonocardiaceae bacterium | reverse complement strand
CTTCCCCTACGTCCTCGTGATCGCGGTCAGGAAACCGCACCGAGTGGTTATTGTGCCGCATGAGACGCCTGATGCGCCAGCGCGACCCACCGATCCGGATCGGTCCGCCGGGCCGGATCTGCCAGTGTGCCGGTCAGTCGGCGGACGCGCCGAGCGCGGCAACGGCCTCGACGACGTCCACCAGGCCGGTGCCCTTGTCGAACGATGTCGAGTAACCGTCGACGCTCTCGTAGTCCGCGCCGTCGTCGTACCGGTAGGCGGTCGACTTCAGCGCGTCCTCGACCGCGGCCGGCGTCGCGTCCGGCTCCGCCTGGAACAGCTGCGCGACGATTCCGGTGATGTGCGGCGCCGCCATCGACGTCCCGCTGATCGTGTTGTAGGTGCCGATGTCGAGCGGGCTCGGACCGTTTCGCGGGTCCGTTCCGGTCGAGCAGACCAGCAGGTAGGGACGGCAGGCGGAGGTGATGTTCTCACCCGGCGCCGAGATGTCCGGCCAGGTCGACGGGTCCCCCGCGGACCCTCGTGAGGAGAACGTCGAGACCGTGCCGTCGCGGCCACCGGTGTTGGCGTCGTTGTAGGAGGCCACCGAGAGGACACCGCCGGTGGGGTCCTGGCCGGGCGGGTTGGTCAGGCTCTCCGAGCCGTCACCACCGCCGTTTCCGGCGGCCCACACAGTGATCACGCCCTCCTCGGCGAGCTCACGCTGCAGCTTGACGGTGGCCGAGTTCGGGTCGAACTCACCACCGCCCGCCGGGCCGTAGGAGTTGTTCACCACCTTGATCGGCGGGCAGACGGCGGGGCCGGCGGCCGGGCCACAGGGCGCCTCGTGGTTCTCCAGCACCCAGTTCAGCGCCGCGTCAGCACCGATGATCAACAGCACCGCACCGGTCGAGAGTGACACGATCTTCGCACCCGGCGCGGCGCCGGATACCTCGGTGCCGTCGCTGAGTGTGACGGGGTTGCCGGCCGCGATCCCGTTGACGTGGGTGCCGTGCCCACCGACGGACAGCGTGTCGGTGTCGACGTTGTTGGGCACGGTGAGCACGCAACCGGTGTCCGTGCTCGCCTCCTCCAGGCACAGGCTCTTGAGATTGCGGACGACCTTGCCGCCGGCGAAGGCCGGATGCGTCGGATCGACACCCGTGTCGATCACCGCGACCGACACGCCGGAGCCGTCCAGCGGCTGCTTGTTCGCCCCGACCAGGTGCTGCGCGGCCTCGCGCCCCCGGGTGGCCTCCTGCGACGTGTTGGTGAACAGCTCGATCGGCTGGTTGCCCTCGAGGTAGGTCACCCCCGGTTGCGTCCGCGCGGCCTCGACCTGTCCGGGGGTCGCGAGCGCCACCACGACGCCGACCTGGTCGAAGGTCGTCACGGTCGTCATCCCGGTGGCCTCGACCGCGCGCCGCGCATCGGCCAGCGTCGCACCGTGCACCATCATCGGCAGCGGCACACCGGTGGCGGAAGCCAGCTGCTCGACCAGCGACGGGGAGAGCGGAGCGGGGGTCGCCGCCGCGGCCGGACCGGCGGTGACGGTCGCACCCGCGACCATCCCACCCGCCAACACTGCGGCCAACAGCCCGCGGCGGGCTCGACACGAAGCCATGGGCCCCCCTCCCATTCAGTGTTCGGGCTTCCTGTGAGTGACACACGTACCGGTTACCGCATGCACGCAGTGCTTGTCACCGGCGGTGAGCGTACCGTCGCGGTACGCCGAGGGCCAGACCTCGCCGGATACGG
>WHSY01000178.1:1373-1736 GCA_009379815.1 Pseudonocardiaceae bacterium | reverse complement strand
ACTACAGGGCTAGATCATCAGCGTCTGGAGCTGGAGGTGGCGTCGGACGTGGGCTTGGCGGGCCTGGGCTTGGTGCCATCGCCGCCAAATTGACCAGCGCAAACCATTGGTGATGGCGTGTTCGCCGCGCTCGGCGAGGTTGAGCAGGTGGCGGATTTCGGCGAGGGTGAGCGCGATGAGTTGGCGGCGAATGGGTTGTGCGGATTCCGGCTCGGCGGGTTCTGCGTGCCGACGCTGGTCTGGAATCAGCCCGCCGGGATGCTGGAGCCCCCTTTTTTGGTGCTGTGTGCGGTGATGGCGAGGAAGGTGTGGGCCAGTATGGCGAGGCTGGTGTGTCGGTGCCATGCGTCCCAGGTGCGGACT
>WHSY01000178.1:0-1363 GCA_009379815.1 Pseudonocardiaceae bacterium | reverse complement strand
TTGTCGAGTCCGACCTCGTTTTTGGCGGAGCCGAAACATTCTTCGATGGGCCAGCGCGCTCCGGCGACACGGACGAGCTCTCCGACAGGAGCGTGGTTCGGGTTGTGACAGTGGTAAAAGGCCAGTTCGCCGTCGTCGAGCGAGCGGCGGATGAGGTACTGGTGCTCCGGATTATTGGAGTCGAGTAGCGTCCAGTCGTAGACGCGGAACCCTTTCGCGCCCAGCCCGCAGGCGCGGCGCTGCCACGCGTTGCGACCCAATCGCTCGGCGCGTTCACCGCACTGCGTCGTCCGTCCGGTGGCGTCGAGAAAGCGCGTGTTGTTGGGCACGGCCATCACATAGGGGATGTGCTGTGTTTCGAGGTACTCGCGCAGCGCGGGGTTTTGCCCGAACTCTTCGTCGGCAGCGAACCAGCCGAACGGCACCGCGGCCGCCCGGGCGGCCTCCAGCATGTCGATGACCTGCTCCGGCCTGGTCTTGAAGACCAGGCCGGCCGGGACACCGGCCGCCGCGCAGCGGGCAGGGTCGGCCAGCCAGGAGCCTTGGGGCATGTACAGCCGCCGGTCCAGCAACACCCGGTCGGATTCCGGGGTGACATACGCCAGAAAGGTCGCGATCTGGCAGTTGTCGACCCGTCCCAGCGTTCCGGAGTATTGCCGCTGCACCCCGACCGACTTGGTGCCCTTTTTCGCGAAACCCGTGGGGTCGGCCACCAGAACCGCTGCCGGGGACGACAGATGCTGCATCGCGTACTCTCGGTTGGCGACCAACAACGCGTCCGCGTCCCACGGCGATAGATTCAAAAACCGCTGCAATGACTTCGGTTCGGGCTCGCCCACGTACTCGGCGATCGTCCACCCGTTCTTGCGTTCCAACGACGCCAGCAGCCCCCGCAGGTACTGTTCGGCGTGTCCACGCGACTCCGTCCGATAGAACAACGGACCAATCCGCCGGAACAGGGCATCCAGTTCGGACTGCCACACATCCAGGTCCGCGCGGGTCACCGCGCCATCGTACACGACCGAGCGACCACCCGATGAGCACAGCACTCACGAATCATCACGGGATGCGACACGAACTTGTGGGAGACACGCCGGACACACTCACACCAACACCAATAAAATCACAATCCAGGAATCTTCGTCGCGCCTGCAAGACTACCCCGAAAACGAAAACGAGAAAGAACACCCCAGAACCGGGAACACACGCCCCCCGGGTGATCTCGGCGCCCTGCGCACGAGCCCGAGACCAGCGCCGACCCTCGCCGCGCCTCACCAACCGCAGACAACCCCGGAGCAGCACCAGCAGTCCCCTGACCAGCGACTATCACCACCAGTAGAACGATCTAGCCCTGTAGTACTAG
>WHSY01000177.1 GCA_009379815.1 Pseudonocardiaceae bacterium | reverse complement strand
AGTCCAGGTAAGCGGCGTAGCCGAGGTTGAGGAACTCGAAGTGGTACTGCCACAGGGTGAGGCCGAGGTCGAGGAGCTTGTGGTACGACGCGAGCAGGTCGTTGCCCGACCCCTTGCCGGCACCGGAGGTGACGACCTCGATGTTCTCGAGCTCGGGCAATGGCCGGAAACTGAGCTCGGTCATCTCCTTGATCAGGTCCCGGATCTTGACCAGCCACTCGTCGTAGAGCCGGTCCCAGTTCTGGAAGTAGTAGCCCGCCCGCTCGGTGAACAGCGGCACACGGCTCTCAATGTCCTCCGGCGGCGCGGGCACCGGACTGAGGTAGACGTAGCCGTTGAGGATGCGGTAGTCGACCCCGTACGCCGGGGGGATGACGTAGTGCCGGGTGTTGTACTGCGACAGCGAAGCGAGCCCGTACTCCAGGAATGTCGTGTCCCAGGGTGTGAGCGCTTCCGGCCAGTGGACGCCGTCGTGGAACCAGAATCCGGTTTCCTCGTACTCACGGCGTTCCTCGCTGAACAGTGACGAGTAGGTGTAGAGCTCGCGCCAGCCCTCGGCACCATCGGGTGTCGTGATTTCGAAGGGGCTGGGGAAACGGTCGGCCATCGCGACCTCCTCAGGTCGGGCGGAGAAAGGGGTGGAAGGGGACGTCTGCCGCCCACGGTGCCGAGGGGCGACTCCTGATCTCGAGTCAGGCGGGCTGGCCCCCCTTCCTCGCGTAGAGGGGATTCACCAGAGTGTCCACAATGGATGCCATGGCGTCGGGCTTCGCGCCGACGGTGTGGCGCTTCTTGCTCCACACGGTCTCCGGACGCGCTTGCAGCAGCACGGCGTCCTTCCCCGCGGGAAGGTCGTCGTCGACCGCCCACTCGACGTCCTGCGGATGGCCGTAGTGTTTTTCCGCCGCCCGGGCCAGTTTGGCGATGGCGACGATCTCCTCATCGGTGAGCGATGGCGCGTTGACCTTGTCCGCCGGGAGTTCCATCCGAACGACCCGGGGACGGCCGGCATCCTCGGCCTCGGTCAGTAGGTGCGCGTGCGTCTTGGGGCTGATCTTGCGGCGGTTGATGGAGAACATCACCTTGTCGACGAGGAAGTTGTCCGGGGTGACGTCACCGGAGACGACACCCTCGCCGAACCCCCATGCGGCGTCGATGCAGATGCCGGAGCGGTCACCGTTGGTGGGATCCAGGGTGAAGGCGACCCCCGCGGCCCGTGGCCGGACCATCTTCTGCACGGCGACGGCCATGTCGACCTGATCGTGCGCGTAGCCCAGCTTGTTGCGATAGCTGATGGCGCGCTCGGTGAACAGGCTGGCCCAGCACTCCCGGACCTTCCGCATGACGTCGTCGAGGCCGCACACCCAGAGATAGGTGTCGTGCTCACCGGCGAACGAGGCGTCCGGCGAGTCCTCCACCGTCGCCGACGACCGCACAGCCACCGGTACGTCCGGCACGCCGGAGAGCGCACACAGCTCGGCATACATCTCGCCGAGCCGCTCCTGGTGCTCAGGCGAGAGCTCCCAGCCGCGCACCATCGCGCGGGCCTGGCTCGCGGCGTCGGTCAGGGCGGCCTGGTCGTCGGTGTCGACGTTGGCCAGGAGGTCGGCGATGCCAGGCATCAGGCCCGAGGTGTCCCTGGCCGCGGTGAACACGGTCGTGGTCACCGCGAATCCGGGTGGGACCGGCAGGCCGGCCTGACTCATCACGCCGAGCGACGCGCACTTGCCGCCGACCTGGGGATGGAACTCG
>WHSY01000176.1 GCA_009379815.1 Pseudonocardiaceae bacterium | reverse complement strand
GGCAGCAGCTCGGCGTCACGTGCGACCCGATGGAGATAATCCAAGATCTCGCGCTGCTTGGGGAAGTAGCGCGACCAGCGCGGGTTGGGTGCGAACGAGTACGAGTACAGGTGTGCGGGGGTGTCGACACCCGCGCCGGGGTAGTCGTTGGCCAGCCACGTGCCCCCGACGGCCTCGTTGCGTTCGATCACGGTGAATGGCAGGCCGAGGCGCTGCAGCGCGATCGCCATACCTACGCCGGAGATACCAGCACCGATGATCAGCACCTGCGGACGGTTGCCGCGGACCGGATCGGCCGTGAGCCATGGTGGCGGCTGGAACCCGCCGTCCTCGGCCATCGCGGTGCCGTACTCCAGCGGTACTCGCTGCCCGAGGGAGGCGCTGAGCAGCTCGACGATCCGCTGCTCGGACGGAGGGTCGGGCACCGAGCGCCGACCGTCCCGAATATCTGTGAGTACCGCGAGCGCCTCGGCCCGGATCTCGGCCTGCCGCTGGTCGGAAAGCCCGCCGGTGTCGTTGTCGTTGGTCGCGACCGTGCGGGAAGGCTGGTATGGCCCTGCGAGCCAGGCATCCTCGCCGGTGAGATGGGCCAGGACGAGCTGGAGCGTGGGGATGTTCGCCGATTCAAGGGCGGCGCGCAACTGCGCGTCCCTGGCACGGGGAAATGCGGGCGGAACGCTTGGTTGTGTCATGCGATCTCCGGCTTGGTCGGCAACAGGTCATTGTCGCGAAGGAACTCAGCGATCACGGCCAGGCCTTCGTCGTGGGCAGGGTGAGTGGGCAGTTGCAGGTACCCGTGCGGGGTGTCGGTGGCGATGTGCAGCCGGTGGGGTATCGACGCAGCGGCGAGGCGGGCGGCCATCGCCTCGGACTCATGACGCAGCGGGTCATGCTGGCCGACCGTGAGCAGCGTGGGTGGGAAGGCCAGGACGTTCCGTTCGGGGCTCAGCCGCGGGTCGCCACGCAGCGTCTCGAACTCCGCCGGGTCCAGATAGGCCTGCGTTGCCGCGTCTTGGCCGCCGAGTAGGCCGCCGAGCACGGGCAGCGCGCGATGGTAGTCGTAGATGCCGTAGCACAGCAGCGCGGCGCGCACGTCCGCAGCGGCCGGGACGCCCGAGGCGAGCACGGCGGCGGCGAGGTTGGCGCCGGCCGAGTCGCCCCCGATGAGCAGGCGGCCCGGATCGCCGCCGAACTCCGCCACCCGTTGATCCAGCCAGGCCAGGGCGAAGGCGGCGTCGTGCACCGCGCTGGGGAAGCGGTGCTTGGGCGCCCTCCGGTAATCGATCGACACAACGAGTAGCCCGCGCGAAGCGAGCTCGGCCGCCAGTCTCCGGTGGGTCCACGGTGCGCCCGCCACCCAGGCGCCGCCGTGCAGGTAAAGCAGCGCCGGGAACGGTGGACGGCCGAAGGGCACGGTGATGTCGGCACTGAGACGCCAACCGTCTTCTTCCCGCAGCAGCACTCCGGCATGTACCGCAGAGACCGGCGGCGGATCCCCGTTGATATAGGAGTCGAAGCGGGTGAGCAGGGCCACCGCGCCACCTTCTGCTGCCGGCGGCCGCAGCGTCGTCTGAAACTCGAGCAGTTCGGCCGGAACCGCGTTGGCGCCGAGCCTTGGCATCAGTTCGCACCCTCCACAATCGCGACTACCTTGTCCTCGCTGCCGTCGATGTCATGCCAGATCTCCCTCACGTGGTGGCATCGTTCAGCCACCCACCCGGCGGGTGCGACCGGCCCAGTAACGGCGGCGCAGTTCGTGGCGTT
>WHSY01000175.1 GCA_009379815.1 Pseudonocardiaceae bacterium | reverse complement strand
CATCCACGGGGTCACGCGCTCCTGCGCGACCAGCTCGCGGTCCACCTCGTCAATCAGCCGGTCAATCTCGACTAGCTCAGCAGCCATCGCTTCCTCCTCCCGATCAGCGGAAACGGTCTCGTCCGACACCGCCGCCACTACTTGTGCGGCCAGCGGGTCCGTGATCCGTGCGAACTTCATCGGTCTCCTGTTCGTTATGCGACGTGAGATCGAGCCCCAATCTAGGACCTTATATTAGGTCATTAATTGGGAGTGTCAAGCCGGGCGTTGTCGCCTCGACGTTTTCGCAGATCAGGGCTAGTGTTAGTCCTGAAACCGGGAGCACTGGAGGTGCGGTGAGTAAGGACTGGCAGGCGGTGTCGGTGGCGATCAAGTCCCGACTCGAGGAACTCGACATGACCCAGGCCGAGCTGTCGCATCGGGCCGGGGTAGCGCTGGAAACGGTGCGGGAGTTGCAGCACAACTTGCGCCCGCGCCGCCGTAGCCCTCGGACGCTGAATGCCGTCTCGGAAGCGCTCGGGTGGCCCTCGAACCACCTAGCGGCGATCGCCGATGGCCAGAACCCCGACGATCCGGACGGTGGCGATCCGGTTCTGAGCGAGCTGGACAAAATCAGCGAGACGCTCACCAAGGTCACCGCCCGCCTCGACGCCATCGAGCGTCAGCTAGCTCGCGACGACGAGAAGTCCTAATGTGCTCGACGCGTAGCTGCAGGGCGCTGACACGCTCTCGCAGCGCTGCGACGGTCCAAGCTTGTTCGCTAGTCATTCGTGGCGTGCGCGTTCTTGAAGATGGACCGCGTCGACCAGGCCGAGCACATCGCCGTGACCACCGCCGAGAACATTCTCGATGATTCCCCCGAGGGGATCTCCGTCCAGGGCGCGTTGTTCCTGATTGGGTCTGTCATCGCCGGTCGCCGTAGCGACCGTGCCGAAGCCACCGAGCGACTCCGCAGGGCCGAGTATCTCGCCGACGCCATCGGTGCCGACGCCAACTACGGCTGGACCGCGTTCGGCCCCACCAACGTCGCCATCCACCAGGTCTCGGCTGCCGCCGAGCTTGGCGACGCCCAGGAGGCCATCGGCAAGGCCGAGCTGCTGGACACCGACGGCCTGCCGGACGGGCTGAAAAGCCGCCGGGCACAGGTCCATATCGACACCGCATGGGCTTATTCGCAGCACCGTGAGGATGCCGCCGTGGTCATCAATCTGCTGGAAGCCGAGCGGGTGGCTCCGCAGGCTCTGCGGTACAACGTGATCGTGCGCGAGATGCTCCGCGAGCTGCTCAAGCGCGAGCGCCGCTCAGCCACCCCCGGCCTACGCCAGCTGGCCAAGAGAGCGGGAGTGCTGCATTGACCACCAGCCGGATCGTCTACGTCATCGGCACAGCCGCCCCGCCCATCTTCGACTGGCCTACACTTTTCCGGCTGCTCCAAGAGCGCGGCTGGAAGCCACACCCGGTGCTGTCACCGATCGCGGCCAGCTGGTGTGACCTTGACGAACTCTCTAGAGCTGCTGGCGTCGATGTTCGAGTGGAGCTACGGCGTCCTACTGAGCCGGACCCGTGGCCAAAGGCAGACGCTGTTCTCGCGGTGCCGCTCACGTTCAACACCATCAACAAGTGGGCAGGTGGTCACAACGACACGCTCGCGCTCGGACTGCTCAACGAGTTGCTAGGGGAGGGCCTACCAATTGTGGCGGCACCGTGCGCCAAGGCCGTTCTGCGCGCTCATCCCGCGTATGCCCCGAGCTGCAAGCGATTGGCCGAATGTGGCGTGACATTCCTGG
>WHSY01000174.1 GCA_009379815.1 Pseudonocardiaceae bacterium | reverse complement strand
GTCGTCTTCGACGACGCCGATCTGGACACCGCCGTCGAGTGGTCGGCTCGAGCGATCTTCACCAACAGCGGCCAGGTGTGCCTTGCGGGCAGTCGTATCTACGTTCACGAGGACGTCATGGACGAGTTCCTCGCCCGGCTCGTCACCGCGGCAAGGGAACTCACGATCGGTGACCCGACCGACCCGGAAACGGATGTGGGTGCGCTGGCGAGCAAGGAGCACTTTGCCAAGGTCTCGTCGTACTTCGACATCATCGCCGAAGAGGGCGGCACGATCCATACCGGACGGATCGGGGAAGGCTGGGTCGTCGAACCCACCGTCGTGAGCGGCGTCCCGCAGCTGGGCAGGGTCTGTCGCGAGGAGATCTTCGGACCCGTCGCCGCGGTGGCGAGCTTCGCCAGCGAGCAGGAGGTTGTCGGCCTCGCCAACGACACCCGCTACGGGCTCAACGCCATCCTCTTCACCGAGAACCTGTCCCGCATGCATCGGGTATCGGCCGCGCTTCGGGCCGGGACCGTCTGGGGAAACTGTTTCTTCGTTCGGGACCTGCGGGCCCCGTTCGGTGGCGTTGGCGATTCCGGTGTCGGCCGTGAGGGCGGGTTCTTCAGCCGGGAGTTCTTCACCGAGCCCAAGGCCGTTGTCGTTGCCATCGGTCGGGACCCGAAGTAGGGCCGTCACCGTGCGGCTGCACTTCTCACGGGATTCCAGCCGATGGTGGTGAGCATGCCGCCGGCGCACGCCGCGGTCGCGAGGAGCCAACCGGTCGTGTAGGAACCGTGGGTGTCGACGAGCCAGCCGAACACCGGCGGCATGGCGACGAAGCCGAGGTAGAACCCTAACTGGACGATGCCGGATGCCCGACCGGCGAACCGCAGCGGCAGGTAGCTGACCACCATGAGGTTGGCCAGCGCGTTCGCGGTGACTCCGGTAAGGCCTACTCCGGCTGCTCCGATGAACAGCAGTGCTGGCACCCATTCGCCCCCCGCGACGACCAAGATCGAGACGAGGGCCCCCGCACTCACGATGCGCAGGAAGCGGCGAGGCTGGCCGAAGCGCTCAGCGATGTGCGGGAGGGCTATGCGGGAGAGCATTCCGATGAGGCCGACGACGCCAAGGGACAGGCCTGCCACCGCCTCACTCAGGCCAGCCCGGTCCACGCCGAACAGAACGATGTAGGTCTGCACCGTTGATACCGCGGCGCCGGTGAAGAAGACGTACATCGCGAGCCGGTGGACACCGGTCTGCCGGATCATCACGGCATGCCCACGATCGGGGATGCGACGGGCTGTGCACCGCGGTGAGCGTGCCGGGCTGCGTAGCCGAAACGTGCCCACGACACCGACGATGGCCATGACGGCGCCGATGAGGATCGCGAGCCGCCAGTCAACCAGCAGCGCGACGGGCGGGAGCAGCGCACTTGCCAGCAGGCTTCCGGCCGGTACTCCTGACTGCTTGAACCCGACCGCGATGCCGCGGCGGCCATGCCCGACCTGGTCGGATATCAGCGCGTTGGTCGTAGGGTTGCCCAACGCGGTCGCGACACCGCCGACCAGCGCGGCGACCACCAGCCACGCGAGGTTCTGCGCTGCCGCGAAGGTCACCATGGCGACGCTGCTCAGGAAGAACAGCGCGAAGAGCACCCGTAACGCGCCGACCGCGTCCACGATCGCGCCGGATATCGGAGATATGATGGCCCCGGCGAGGAAGAAACAGGTCGTCAAGATTCCGATGTGGACCGCGGACAGCCCGAGATCCCGCGAGAAGAAGGGCGCGAGGATGGCCAGTCCTG
>WHSY01000173.1 GCA_009379815.1 Pseudonocardiaceae bacterium | reverse complement strand
GGTCACGCAGCAGCGCCTTGATCCGCTCGTCAATGCCGAGCCGGTGCCACAACCGGTCCAGCACCCATGCCCCACCCAGGCAGCGCGAGGCGACGAACGCGGGCTCCGCCGTCGGCGGCATTCACCGCGCCCAGCTGCAGCTGCGCGGTCGGACCCAGATACCGTAGACACAGGCACCTCGGGCGTCCTCACACGCGTTCCCCCAGGTCAGCCCGCGAATCCAGCCCGCTCATGTGCCTATCAACTGACGGAACCCGGGGCCAGGTAGTCACCGGAAAGTACATCGATCGGACCACCATCGATCATCTCGCGCGCGGCCGCGATGCGGTCGCCGTAGAAACCCGGAGCAGTTGCCATCCGTACCGCATTCATGGGGCCTACCGTTCGACCGCGAATTCACCGGGCTGCCGGCCCCACGACCACAAGCTGCCGTCCGGTGCGGCGAGTTCCACCCGCACCGGGGCGCTGGGGACGTCGCGGCCGCGCAACCGGAAGCTGAACCCGAAGGTGGACACGCCGAGGTGCGCAATGTGGCACAACCGCACCGTCGGTTCCCGATACACGTCCACCACCACGGTGATCTCGGCCTTCAGATCGGCAAGCATGCCCTGCAACGTGATGGCGGTTCATTGCCCCTTCCACTGCGGCGCACGCTTTTCGGCGAACGCGGCCGGGCCTTCCTGCGCATCGTCGCTGAGATATACCGGCTCCCACATGCGCTCGGCCTCGTCGTACGCATCATGCAGCGGGCGCTCCGCCGTCAGCCGCACGGTTTTCTTCGCCGCCAGTACGGAAAGCGGCGCGTTCGCGGCAATCTGCTCGGCGAGCCGCTGCGCCGTGCTGCGCAGTTCTGCCATCGGCATCACCTCGTTCACCAGACCGACCTGATACGCGCGCTCGGCATCGATCGGATCGCCGGTGAGCAAGAGCTGCATGGCGATCCGCGGCGGGACCAACCATGGCAACGGCGCCGCCCACGGCGCACCCCTGCCCACCTTCACCTCGGTGATCGCGAACCGCGCGGACTCCGCTGCGACGCACAGATCGCAGCTCTGAGCCAACAGGAAACCGCCCGCGTAGGCAACCCCGTTCACCGCCGCGATCGTCGGCTTGGACACTTCGATAGTGCGGCCGAACTGCGGAATGAAATCGGGTGCCGGTACCGTGAGCGAGGTCTGGGCCATCTCCTTCAGATCACCACCGGCAGAGAACGCCTTCTCGCCCGCCCCGGTAAGCACCATGACGCTGGCATCGGCGTCCTCGTTGAACCGGCGCGTGCCTTCATACAGCCCGTCCCGCACCTCCCTGCCCAATGCATTGCGCGACTCCGGGCGATTGATCGTCAACCAGGCCACCTGCCCGCGCAGCTCGTAGGTCACCGCATCTGTTTCGGTCACGCCTGCTCCTCCATCACCGCCAGCACCATACCCGCATCGACCACCTTGACGACGGAAACGCCAACCCGCACCACGGTGCCCCGGCATCGGCACATGAGCGCCCCCGCTCGTGATGCCGCTCCGCGTCCTTGGCACCTCGCTCGCACCGGACAACGTCCAGCCACTCCTCCAGCGCCGGCCAACAGGGACCGACGCCATCCGAGCTCCTTCCGCGAACAACTCAGTATGACTTCGATAGGCCCAAGCTGTGTGCGCGACCGATTCGAGGCCTATTCACCCCTGACCGCAACGGTACGCATTATCACCCATCGCCGCCCAGCGCTCCCATCTCTTCCGCCGAGTACCCCACTGACGACAACGTACTGCTGGTGTGCTCACCGAGCCCTGGTGACGCCATCCGTTCCTTGATCGAGCGGCTCC
>WHSY01000172.1 GCA_009379815.1 Pseudonocardiaceae bacterium | reverse complement strand
GGCAAACGCAACATCACAGCCGTGAGCCTCCACGATCTGGTGAACACCCGATTCAGCACCGCGTCGCTGTATGGCAAACTCGCCAACATCGCAGGCGACATCGACGGCAGCTACCTGGAGTCCACCGCGACGTTCAAGGCGATCACAGGCGGCGACACCGTCTCCGCCGAGCACAAGGGCCGCGACCGCTTCGACTTCACACCCTGGGCGGTCCCCGTGTTCTCCGCCAACAAGATCCCATCGTCAGCCGACACGACCGTCGGCTACTTCCGCCGCTGGCTGGTGCTCCCTTTCCCCCACGACTTCACAGGCCGCGAGGATCGCAACCTCGATCACAGGCTGTCCACCCCCGCCGAGCTTGAGGGGATCGCAGCCAAGGCCATCGCCGCCCTCCCACGACTGCTCGACCGCGGCGACTTCGAACTTGGCGAGTCCGCAAATGCCGCCCGCGAGGAGTTCGCCCGACGAGTCGACCAGGTGCGGACCTGGATAGACGAGTGCTGCAAGGTCACCGACGCCGCCCCGTGGCGCAACAGGACCGAGCTGTACACCCACTACAAGAACTGGGCGCAGCGCGACGGCCACAAGGCGGTGCGGGCAAGTGAGTTCTACGACCGCCTCGGGCACGTCGCCGGGGTCGTAGCTGCCCGAGGGGGACCGTCCAGCGTCCGTGGGTACGCCGGGATTGAGGTCCTCGACACTGTCTTCGGGGTGTACCCATGAAACCGAGCTGCCCGACGTGCCCGAACGAAACCGCGCTGACCAGCACATCCACAAATCTCGGGCAGGTCGGGCAGATGCCACCCCTACCCCCACGCGTACGTACGTAAGGGGGGGTGGGGCCACCTGCCCGACCTGCCCGACGTGCCCGACGGGGCGGACCCTGCTGCTGCTGCTGCTGCTGGTTGTGCGGTTGTGCTCGCGGAGACAGCAGCTGCAGTTGGTGCCCCAACCGCGCCAGCGCAGCCATCGCAGGTCGAGCTGGCGAACTGCTGGAACGCTCTCAGACGCCCCCTAAGCCGCCCGACCACCCCAACCCACCCCAGCACACCACCCGAACACCCACAAGCAGCCAGGTGAGACCCTGGACCACGCCACGTGCCCCCCGCCCGATTCTTTAGGGAGCAGAGGTGCCCGGGAGGCCTGTCTCCCTTGACACACTCACGGCGCTTTCCATCGGGCCGTTTCCACCCCGATCCAGCCGAATCGGGCGAGGGGGAGATAGATCGGGGGGATATTAGCGGAGGGAGCTCCCTCCAGTACCCAGCCGGCTTAAAGAAACCGTCGGGTACACTGTGGGGCAGCGTCAGACCCTCACCCGGCCTGGATGCGAGCCCTCTAACCAGGGGCGTGGAGTTGGCCGTCAGGGCCGTTTGCGTCAGTGTCCAAGCTCATCCCTTGTGACCTCGCAACCTTTCAACAACTTCGACGCCTAAGGAGGGGTCGCAATGGCACGTACCTACAGCCCGAGCGAGCTGCACGAGAAGTATGGCCGCGAGGAGCTTTTAGACCTGGTGGAGCGCGCTCACAAGCGCATCACCGACGTCATCGATGGGGTGCAGAGCGAGGAGCGGGACCTGTCCTCGGATGAGGACGCTGCGGTCCGTCGGGATAGGGATTTCTGCACTGCCGCGGAGGCGGCGGTTTCAATCCACGACCGCCTCGGTGAGACCAGGGACCGTGCGCAGCAGGTGCAGCGGGAGCTGTCCAGGATGCGCGGTGAGGGTCGTGGTCCTGGTCAGCTGCAGACACGGCAGGCGTTGGCCGGCTTCGACGCGAACCTGCGCGCTGGTGTTCCGCAGCGGTTGACGGTGTCCGCGTCGGACCTGGAGGTCTACAACCGTGCGGCGACGACGGCGACCGCTGGTGAGTCGACTGCGGTGGTGGCCCGCTCCGGCAGGCCGCCGTTCATCTGGGCTACGCTGGGGATGAACTTCCAACCTGCGACGTCGAACAGGGTGCAGGGGCCG
>WHSY01000171.1 GCA_009379815.1 Pseudonocardiaceae bacterium | reverse complement strand
CGATCTGGATGGCGGCGAGACCGCAACCACCGGTCGCACCTGTGACCAGCAACGTCTCTCCCGGCCTGAGGTCGGCGCGTTCGACCAGACCGAACCAGACCGGTCCGTAGTTCACCAACAGCGCGGCGGCGGCAGTGTACGTCAACGAGTCCGCGATCGGGAACATGTGTGTCGCGGGCCAGGCCAGGTACTCGGCGTAGCCACCCTTGCCCACGGTCTGGACACCGAGCACCTGCACCTTGGGGCACGCGTTGTCCCATCCTGCGCGGCACGACGCGCACGCCCCGCAGGACAGGTGGCTGTGCGGCACGACCCTGTCCCCCACGGCGACGTTGTCGACACCGGCGCCGACCGCAGCCACCTCACCCGCCGGCTCGATGCCGGGAGTGTGCGGGAACTGCATCATCTTCCCGAAGTAGAAGTCGGTCAGCGGCTCCTTGCCGTAGATTCCGGCACGCATCTCGACGTCCATCCGGTTGACGCCGACCGCGTGCACCTTGAGCAGCACCTCACCGGGACCGGGTTCCGGCGTCGGCACCTCGTTGACCGCAAGCACCTCAGGACCACCGAACTTCTCGAACTGTACGGTCTTCATCTCGCATCCCTCCCAGCGGCCAGCGTGCGCAGCCGCCCGCGTTCGACTTTCCCCGTCGGGTTCTTGGGCAGCTCGTCGACGACCGAGACCGTCTTCGGCACCTTGAAGTCGGCGAGCGCCGTACGGCAGTGCTGGTCGAGCTGCGCCTCGTCGAGGTCGCTCCCCTCCTCGGTGGCGACGAAGGCGACGACCATCTCGCCCCACCGGTCGTCCGGCGTGCCGATGACAGCGGCCTCGCGCACACCGGGCAGGTCGAGCAGCACGTTCTCGACCTCGCGCGGGTCGACGCTGAAGCCGCCCGTCTTGATGAGCTCCTTACGCCTTCCCGTGAAGTGCAGCTCGTTCTCGTCGTCGAGGTAACCCAGGTCGCCGGTGTGCAGCCAGCCGTCCCGCAGGCTCTCCGCGGTCGCGTCGGGAAGACGGTGGTAGCCGGACATCAGAGCCGGGCCGTCCATGACGATCTCGCCCACCTCGCCGGCGGGCAGCGGCCGTCCGTCGTCGCCGACGACGCGCACCCGCATGGGCCCCATCGGTCCGCCCACACACGTGGGGTTGGCGGCGAAGCTGCCCAGCCGCCCGCAGACCAGCTGCGCCTCGGTGAGCCCGTACATGTAGACGAACTTGTCGCCGAAGAACGCGAGTGCCTCGTCACGCAGCCGCTTCGGGAACTCATAGGCGCTGTAGATGACCTCGAGGCTGGATACGTCGCAGCGCTCGTCCGACGGACGCCGCAGCATCAGGTCGACCATGGTCGGCGCGAGGAAGATCCGCGTGGGGCGGTGCGCCGCGATGAGCTGCCAGCACCTGCTCGCGTCGAACGCCCGGTCGAGCACGACGGTCGCACCACCGATGAACGCGGCCATCGCGAAGTGCAGGAAACCGATACCGAAGATCGGCAACGTGAACACTTCGACGTCGTCGGTGCTCCGCGGCGAGCCGAGCGCCGAGTTCGCCACGTTCCACAGGTTCGCGCCGTGCGTACGGACGACGCCCTTCGGGAATCCGGTCGTCCCCGCCGTGTACGTGATCGTCGCGGGCGAGCCGTCCTCGCAGCGGGGCAGATCACGCTCGTCGGGACGGTCTCCCCGCAGCAGCGTGCCGAACGCGACCTCGTCCTCGAGCTCATCCTGCCCGGCACCGCACACGACGACGTCACGCACCTCGGGCAGTCGCGCCCGCAGCTCGCGAACCTGTGCCAGGTACTCACGGTCGACGACCAGGCAGCTGGCGCCGGCGTCGGTGAGGACGTACTCCTGCTCGCGGGAGCTCAGCCGCACGTTCACGGGCACGTTGACGCCGCCGGCCCTCGCCAACCCGAGGTAGGTGACCAGCGTGTCTGGTTCGTTCAGCAGCAGCGTGCCGACGGTGCGACCGGTCAGGCCGCGTTCGACGAGCGCGCCGGC
>WHSY01000170.1:1198-2207 GCA_009379815.1 Pseudonocardiaceae bacterium | reverse complement strand
AGTTCCGGGCCGGTGACATCGACACCGGATACCTGAGCCGCCACGACCCGCAGACGCTCGCCGAGTCGTTGCACCATCCGGACGCGGTCTACGTCCACGCCATCGCCGCCGCGGTTGCCGGGCAGGCCAAGCGGCGAGCCGAAGCCACGGTGCTGACCACCGTGCCGACGGGCTGGCGAAACGTTCCCAATGGCCCGCAGTTCGCGACGTTCTCGGCCGACGGCGTTGAGCTCGTCGTGCGCTACGAGCTGACCGGTACCGCGCTTTCAGCCGAGGTGGGCGGGACACCGCTGGGTGATCTGGTGCTGCGTGCCGCCGCCCCCGATCGGGTGGACATCGAGATGTCCGGAGTACGCAGAACGATCACGGTGCACATGGTCGACAACGTGTGCTACGTGGCGAGTGCGCTCGGCAGCAGCACGTTGGTTGAGATGCCACGTTTCCCTGATCCGGAATCACGAAACGCACCAGGATCGCTGCTCGCGCCGATGCCGGGCACCGTGGTCAGGATCGCCGTCGAGACAGGTGAGCAGGTGGCGGCGGGAACACCCGTCGTCGTGCTCGAGGCGATGAAGATGGAGCACACCGTTGCCGCGCCGCATGACGGCACCGTCGGTGAAATCGACGTGGCCGTCGGCCAGGCGGTTGATAACGGCACCGTGCTCGCCGTGGTGGAGAAATCCGGATAGCCACAGCGCATGGAAGGAGACCCATGACATCGACCGCTGCCCCAGCCGATGCCGTGACGTACGAACTGCGCGGCCCTGTCGCCTGGCTCACGATCAACCGGCCGAAGGCAAGGAACGCGCTGAGCAAGGCTGTCCGGGATGGCCTGTACACCGGGGTGCACCGGTTCAACGACGACGACCGGGCCAAAGTGCTTGTGCTGACCGGCGCTGGAGACAAGGCATTTTGCGCAGGCGGTGATCTCAAGGAGATGGCCGAAACCGCGCTGACCGTGCCGCCGCCCGACTTCGTGCCCCAGTTTGGCCGCAACGTCGAGGTCGCC
>WHSY01000170.1:0-1188 GCA_009379815.1 Pseudonocardiaceae bacterium | reverse complement strand
GGCCGTGAATGGTGTTGCCTACGCGGGCGGCTTCCTGCTCGCCCAGACCTGCGACCTGTGCGTCGCAGCCGAATCCGCCAGGTTCGCGATCACCGAGGTCAAGGTCGGCCGCGGCGCTCCGTGGGCTGCACCGTTGTCGTGGCTCATCCTACCCCGCATCGCCATGCAGATCCTGCTCACCGGTGACCCGATCGATGCGGTCCGCGCCAGGGAGATCGGCCTGGTGAACGAGGTCGTGGGCGACGACGAACTATCGCACGCGGCGCAGCGGCTCGCGGAACGGATCGCCGCGAACGCTCCGCTGTCGGTTGAAGCTGCCAAGAAGACCGTGCGGCTCGTCGCCGAACGGCCGCTGAGCGACGCATACGCGGCGGCGGAGCGGATCTGGGAGCCGGTCTATCGTAGCGCCGACGCGCAGGAAGGACCCGCCGCGTTCCGGGAGAAGCGCAGGCCGGTGTGGCAGGTCGTCTACGCGACGGGGTTGAACGTCTGCGTGGTCACCGTCCGGGTGGCCCCTCCGTGGGGCGGGGAACCGCTGGGCCTGCCGGTCAACGCCCGGCTGTACCGCAAACAGCCCGACCGGACCCTCAACGACCTCGCCGCCGAGATGGTCGCCGAGCTCGCCGGTTGGCTGCCCGACCGCAGCTTCGCCCTCGCCTGCGACGGCGCCTACGCCCCCCTGGCCCGCCGCGCCCTGCCGCGCACTCAGGTGACCTCCCGGATGCGCCGCAACGCCGCCATCTATGACCTCGCCCCACCGCCCACCGGCAAACGCGGACGTCCGCGCACCAAAGGCGACCGCCTGCCCGTCCCGCCTGACCTCGCCGCCGCCGTCACCGACTGGACCCGCGTCGAGATCGACGTCCGCGGGCGCACCCGCACCCGCCTGCTCTGGTCCCGCACGCTGCTGTGGTACGGCGTGTGCGGCAAGCAACCCGTGCTGGCGGTCATCGTCCGCGACCCCGACGGCCACGAGGACGACGACTTCTTCTTCACCACCGACACCCGCGCCGACCCCGCCTGGGTCGCCAGCCACTACGCCGGACGCTGGTCCATCGAAGACACCTTCCGCAACACCAAGCAGTTCCTCGGCGGCGAAGACCCCCAAAGCTGGCGCCACCACGGCCCCGAACGCGCCACCGCCCTGTCGCTGTGGCTGTCCGCCGCGGTGTGGCTGTGGTACATCCC